>CAZMDE010000183.1:0-5613 GCA_964564355.1 uncultured Bacteroidales bacterium
TAATAAATTTGTATTTTTGCATATAAATTTTTTAAACTGATTATTTTGAAAAAGACTATAAATTTCTGGTTATATCCATTTATTATAACAGGATTATTATTTTTCCTTGCAAGCAGTTGCAAAAAAGATAATAAAATAATATCAACTCCTACTCCTACTTACAAGGCTTTTGCAGTACATGATACTGATGGGAATGGTTACCACTCAGTAAAAATATACAATCAAGAATGGATACAGGAGAACTTAAAAACTACCAAATTTAATGATGGAGTTTCTATACCTTTGGTTAAAGACAAAGCTGCCTGGGCTGGAACAACCACACCTGCTTATTGTTTGTATAATAACCTTGATTCAAATAAAAATACCTATGGCTTTTTATATAACTGGTATGCTGTTTCCACAGGCAAACTTTGCCCTAAAGGCTGGCATGTGCCATCTGATTCAGCTTGGACGAAGTTAACAGATTCTCTGGGTGGTTTAAAAGTTGCAGGAGGGAAAATGAAAGAAATCAGCACTTTACATTGGAAGGAACCTAATCTTGGCGCAACTAATCAGAGTGCATTTTGGGCACTTCCGGGTGGTATTCGTCTTCCCAATGGCAATTTTCAAGGCTTGGTAGGCACCTTTGGATATTGGTGGTCATCAACGGAGTATTATAATGATTTCGGATATGGCAGATACCTGACTTATAATTATGCTGATATATGGAGGTGGGACTATCACAAAAAGCACGGACTAAGTGTGCGTTGTATTCGTGATTAAGTCTGTTCAATAGTGCTGTAATCCTCTATAATATTCCTAAATAAGTTTTTAATTACTAATTTTAAGTCATCAATTATTAAATATTTTTCTTTGTTGATTACTCTTCAATTTAATCTGTTGTGAAAAATAATTAATAATTTATTTAATGTAAATTCATAAAATTTACATTAATTCGCTTTTTAAAATATTTAATATAAGACTTTATGTCTTAAAATTTCTAAATCTATAAATTTCTAAATTAAATATCCTATGTCAGAGCAAAAGAAGTTTGTACCGTTTGTTTCAGCAGAAACTAATATGGCAGAATTTTCATTAAAAGCTTTATTAATAGGCTTAGTAATGTGTATTGTATTGGGCGCTGCCAATGCATATTTAGGTTTAAAAGCCGGAATGACTATAGCTGCTACTTATCCAGCAGCAGTTATTGGTATGGCATTGCTTAAAATACTAAAAGGCAGTATACTTGAAGAGAATTTTGCCAGAACAGTAGGTTCAATAGGCGAATCAGTAGCTGCAGGAGCAATATTTACACTACCTGCATTCTTTGTAGCAGGTATATGGGATCCTTTCTTTACACCTAATCATTATCTTATATCAGTATTGATACTCATAGCAGGTGGAGTTCTCGGGATTATGTTTGTAGCTCTGCTTCGCAGGGTAATGGTTGAAGACGCTGATCTTCCTTTTCCTGAGTCAGTTGCTGCAGCAGAGATACATAAAGCAGGAAGAACCGGTGGCACAGGTGCTAAATTTCTCTTTGGCGCAATGATAGGCGGAGCATTGATAAAAGCCCTGGGAGATTTCAGCTTGTTTAAAACATGGGAATTTTTCAGACCATTTGGTGAGCGTTTTATTCCCGGTGTTGGTAAAGCTTTTAAAGCTAAAGGAGGAATAATGTTAAGTTCCCCGGGTGTAAGTCCAGCTTATATGGGAGTGGGTTATATTATTGGTCCTAAATTAGGTGCATTAAACTTTAGTGGAAGCTTATTAGCCTGGGGTTTATTAGCACCAATAATTCTTTATTTTTTAGGACCGTTTATTGATATTCAGGCGTGGGCAGCAGAAATAGTCAGGACTAAAAATATACCTATGCAGGATGCAATTGACCAGGTTAGTAATCCCGGTTTTCAGATTACAAGTGTATGGAGATTCATTGTACGTCCTATTGCAATTGGCGGAATGCTTGTTGGCGCATGTTTTACATTGTTTAAAATGAGGAAAAGTCTTATTGCAGGTATCTCCCGTTCAGTAGGTGATGTTAAAAAAGCCGCGGCAGGCGGAGAAGTTATAACATCCAGAACAGAAAAAGACATAAAATTTAACTGGATAATGGTTGGTATTTTATTTGTAGCTGTGCTTACATTTATAATTACACTATTTTTCTTTCATACAAGTATATTGGTTGCATTTGTTGCTTCAACAGTTATGATAATACTGGCTTTTTTCTTTGGAGCAGTTTCCGGTTATCTTGTTGGTATAATGGGTTCAAGCAATAATCCTATCAGCGGACTGACATTGACAGCATTAGTTGTAACAGCATTAATTTTATTCGCTTTAGGCGTTAAAGGAACTGAAGGAGTGTCAGCAGTATTAGGAGTAGCAGCTATAGTATGTGTTTCTGCTGCAGTAGCAGGTGAGATGTTGCAGGATTTAAAAGCGGGACATATACTTGGTGGTACACCATGGAGAATGCAGATTGGTGATATTATTGGAGTAGTTGCAGCAGGTTGTGTTATGTTTGGTGTGCTTGTATTTCTTAACCAGGGGGATATAAATATGGGTGGTACCGGATTTGGTGGTAAAAACCTTCCTGCACCCCAGGCAAGCTTGATGGCTATGCTTTCCCAGGGTATTGTAGGCGGACAAATGACATGGCCGCTTATTGTAATAGGGATGCTTATGGGAGTTGCTTTTATATTAATGCAGGTAAAAAGTCCAATGCTTATCAGTGTCGGTATGTATCTGCCAATTGAAACTACATTCGCTATTTTTGCAGGCGGTCTTATAAAAGGGCTTGTAGACATGTACAATGAAAAGAAAAAGCATAATGCTGCGCAGAAAATCAGAGTTGAAAACACTGGGGTTCTCCTTGCATCAGGATTTATAGCAGGAGAAGCTTTGATGGGTTTAATATTTGCCGGTTTTGCTGTAGGAAATATCTTCCCACTTTCAATAGAAGAAAGAATTCCGGTTATAAAGTTTTTAAATAACTATTTTGTAATCGGAATGATAGTTCTTTTGATAATTGCATATGTATTAGTAAAAATACCAATTAAGAATGCTGGTAAAGCAGATGAACCTGCTCCACCAAGTGCTGCATTCTGATAGAAAGCAATATTTTATTGATTAAGAATTAAATTAAATCAAATACAAGTTGAATCTTTTGTATTGATTTTAATATACGATTAGAATATCTAACTTATAAATGAATGGCTCCTTAAGTCCATTAGTCTATGGATTGGAAAATTGTTAGCAGAGTCAAAGTTTTATTTATAAAATTTTGTAAATGGTTTTTCGGAATTATTGGTTTTTTTACATTCCTGCTATTTATATTAAGTTTTACTGACATTCCTTTTTATGCTTATCATTGGCTTGGTACAAAAAATGTTAAATTAGTTCGTAAGCCTGATATAATTGTATTGCTTGGTGGAAGTGGAATGCCAAGCCCTGACGGTTTGATAAGAACATATTACACTTGTGAAGCTGCACAAAAATTTAAAGATGCAAAAATTATTATTGCACTACCATTTAGTGAAGGGGATAGTTTATATCAGCTGAAATTAATGGCTAATGAACTTATAGTCAAAGGTATTGACTCTCTCCGTATTCAGTATGAACCACTTGGCTTTAATACACATTCACAGGCAGTTAATATTGCAGCTTTGTATGCTGGAGAAAGAAATAAATTATCAATATTAATAATCACTTCCCCGGAGCATATGTACCGTTCAGTGAAATCTTTTGTAAAAGCTGGATTTAAAATGGTTGGAGGCATACCCACTTTCGAAAAACCTATTGATGAAGAAAAAGTTAAAGACAAAGAGAACACTAGGGACACAAGGGTTAAAAGTCTCGCATTAAGATATAATATGTGGAGCTATCTGAATTATGAACTTCTGGTTATAAGAGAGTATTGTGCAATATCTTATTATAAATTAAAAGGATGGATTTGATTATTTTGTAATTCAGAATTCTTTTTAGTAATTATTAGTGTTTTTTAAACTTCAAAATTTACACAGAATTGAATCTTAATATTGCATCATTAAATTTTTTAATGTTTAACTAAATAAAATAATACGTAGTATGAAAAAATTATTGTTTGTAGTGTCTATGTGTGTTGCAGTTGTTTCAGCTAATGCACAGGAAAAGAAGGATGCACCGAAAAATGAAGCAAAAGCAAAAACTGAACAATCAGTTCAAAAACCAATGAAAACTATGGTTAAAGAAGCTGATTTATTGCAGCCAATTAAAGACAACATTGCAAAGGATTTTGCAGGAGCAACAGTTGTAAAAGCTTTCAAAATGGAAAACAAAGAAGGTCTAACTTATGTAGTTATTGTAAAAAAAGACATGACAGACTGGAAACTTGTTTATGACAAAGACGGAAAATTCATGAAAAAACATGAAATGAAAAAAATGGAAAAAATAGAAAAAAAAGCTGATGGAAAGAAAGTAGAAGAGAAAAAAGCTACAGAACAACTCAAGCAATAATCTGTTCTTTAATAAAATAAAAAAGCTGTTCTGATATATTAGAACAGCTTTTTTTATAACTTCAAAATTTAAACAGAATTGAATTTTAATATTGCACTATAAATCACTTATTGTTTAATTAAAAAATAAAAAGTATGAAAAAAGTATTGTTAGTATTTGCGTTGTGCGGTGCTGTAGCAATCGCTAATGCACAGGAAGTCAAAACCTTACCGGTAAAAGCTAAAGTTGAACAAGTAGCTCCAATGCCAGTTAAAACTGTGATTGCAGAAGCTGAATTACTACAGCCAATTAAAGACAACATTGCTAAGGATTTTACAGGTTCTAAATTTGAAAGAGCAATCAAAATGGAGAACAAAGGTATTGTTAACTATAATGTTATGATAAAGAAAGACAATATTATGTTTAACCTTCTTTATGATAAAAACGGAAAACTAGTAAAAAAAGAAGAAATAAAAGGACGTGAGCCTATGAAAGTTGATATGAAAAAAACAGGAAATATAAAAGCAACTGAACAATTAAAAAAATAAATTGTTTATAAATTATAATTAAAAAAAGCTGTCAGATAAACTGATAGCTTTTTTTTTGTTCTTCACTCACAACATTTATAAACTTCAAATTTAAAACAGAATTGAAATTTAGTTTTGCAGAGTAAAATTAATTAGTGTTTAATAATATAATAATTAAGAAGTATGAAAAAAGTATTGTTTGTTTTAGCATTATGTGTTACGGTAATTATCGCAAATGCACAGGAAAAAAAAGCATCACCAGTAAAAACAGTTAAGACTGAAGAAGTAGCTCCGATGCCGGGTAAAACTTTGATTAAAGAAGCTGATTTAATGCAGCCAATTAAAGATAACATTGCAAAGGATTTTGCAGGTGCAACAATTTTAAAATCTTTTAAGAATGAGGTTAAAGGACTTTTTACGTACGAAGTCATAATAAAGAAAGATTATTCGAGATGGAGTCTTATTTATGACAAGGACGGAAAGTTTATGAAAAAAGAAGAAATGGCAAAACCAGAAATCAAGAAAGTTGAAGGAACAAAAGAAATAAAAAAGGCTGCAGAGCAACCAAAAAAATAATTAGTTACTTAATAAACAGAAAAGGCTGCAGGGAAGATCTTGCAGCCTTTTTTTGTTT
>CAZMDE010000184.1:0-2747 GCA_964564355.1 uncultured Bacteroidales bacterium
CCTCTTTTACTTATTTACTAATTTACTATGTTTGCACCTGAGATTTATTATGAATGTTTTTTGGTTTATATAATATAAAGATTTAGAACTTGAAACTAATTTTATCATGAAAAGGATAATAGAATGTGTGCCTAATTTCAGCGAAGGCAGGGATATGTCAGTAATTAAGCAGATTACTGATTTAATTCAGACTATAGATGGCGTTAAGTTGCTGGACGTTGACCCGGGAGCTGCAACCAATCGTACTGTTGTTACTTTTGTTGGGGAACCTGAACTGGTTATTGAAGCTGCTTTTCTGGCTATTAAAAAAGCTTCTGAAATTATTGATATGAGTAAACACAAAGGTGCTCATCCGCGTTTCGGAGCTACTGATGTTTGTCCTCTGATTCCGGTAACCGGTATAACAATGGAAGAAACTGTTGTATTTGCCCGAAAACTTGCTAAAAGGGTAGGGGAAGAGCTTAAGTTCCCTGTCTATTGTTATGAATTTGCAGCATTGAATGAGGAAAGAAGGAATCTTGCAAATGTCCGCTCCGGAGAATATGAAGCTTTACCGAAAAAATTGTCTGACCCAACATGGAAGCCGGATTTCGGTCCTGCTAAGTTTGTTCCACAGACAGGTGCAATTGCTATTGGTGCAAGGAACTTCCTGGTAGCATTCAATGTTAACCTGAATACTACTTCCGAAAGAAGAGCTAATGCTATTGCATATGATGTGCGCGAGAAAGGAAGACCTAAAAGAGAGGGTAATCCTATAACTGGAAAGATTTTAAAGGATAAAGATGGTAATAATATTATAGTTCCCGGCTCTCTTAAAAAAGTGAAAGCTATTGGTTGGTTCATTAAGGAATATGGTATTGCACAAATATCAATAAACCTTACAGATATTACTGTTACTCCTGTTCATATTGCATTTGATGAAGTATGTGTGAAGGCAGCCAATAGAGGCCTTAGAGTTACTGGTTCTGAGCTTGTTGGCGTCATTCCTTTGAAAGCCATGCTTGATGCCGGAAAACATTATCTTAAAAAACAGCAGCGCTCTGTTGGTATTTCTGAAAAAGAGCTTATTAATATTGCTGTAAAATCTCTTGGGCTCGATTCTTTAAAACCTTTCAAACCCGAAGAAAAAATTATTGAATATTTACTTGAAGACAAGACAGGTAGTAGATTGATAGATATGACATTATCAGAGTTTGCTGATGAAACTGCTTCTGAATCTCCTGCACCGGGAGGCGGGTCAGTTTCTGCATATATTGGCTCACTCGGAGTCTCATTAGCAACTATGGATGCAAACCTTTCTTCTCATAAGAGAGGTTGGGATGAAAGATGGGAGGAATTTTCAGAATGGGCTGAAAAAGGTCAGATTATTAAAGACGAGCTGTTAAAATTGGTTGATGATGATACTAAAGCTTTTAATAGCATTATGGAAGCATTCAGCCTGCCAAAAACTTCTGATGATGAAAAAAAGAATCGGGAAGATGCAATTCAGGCAGCTACCAAAAAAGCTACAGAAGTTCCATTCAGAGTCATGGAGCTTGCTTTTTCATCTATGGAAATTATTAAAGCTATGATTGAGGAAGGAAACCCAAATTCTGTTTGTGATGCTGGAGTCGGTACATTATGTGCCCGTTCTGCTGTGATGGGTGCTTATTTTAATGTAAAAACAAACTCATCCGGTATTAAAGACAAGGCATTTGTCAGCTCTATATTAAATAGAGGAAAAGATATTGAGCAGAAAACTATTGCTTTAGAAAAAGAGTTAATTGAATTGGTAAATAAGAAAATGGGGTATTAATCTGTGTTAATCAGTTACATCAGTTAAATCAGTGTTAAATATTTTTCCTGAACTTACCTTTATATTTACTAAAATTTTTCAGAAAATATTTATATTTTTAATATTTATTTTAATTTTGACCACTGATTTAAACATGGAAGCTGGAAGTTGGAAGTTGGAAACTGGATGCAGGAGACTGAATTTTTCTAACTTCTAACTTCTAACATCTAACTTCTGGTTTTAAGATGGAAATTGTAATATTTGGTGCATTTTTATCATTTTGTATAACATACATTACTATCCCTATAGTAATTAATGTTGCTGAATTAAAAAGACTTTATGATGAGCCTGGCTTCAGGAAAGCTCATAAATCTAGCATACCCAATCTTGGCGGACTTGTCATTTTTGCATCTGTGTTTTTTTCTACAAGCCTTCTCGTTGATTTCAATGAATTTAAAGGTTATAATTTCGTGCTCGCAGCTCTTATTATCCTATTCTTTATTGGGCTTAAGGATGATATTCTTGTAATTGCTTTCACTTGGAAATTTCTTGGTCAGATGTTTTCTGCTTTGCTTGTTACTGTTTTGGCTGATATCAGGCTTACAAGCTTTTATGGGGTTTTTGGCATATTCAGCATTAACTATCCTCTTAGCATTTTAGTTTCTGTTTTTCTTATTATTCTTATAATTAATTCTTTCAATTTTATTGATGGTATAGATTGTCTTGCTTCTGCTATAGGGATACTTGTTTTCTTTCTTTTAGGAACCTGGTTCATAATGAATAAGGAAAACCAGTTAGCTTTGGTAGCTTTTAGTATTGGCGCTTCTCTAATAGGATTTATTTATTATAATTATCCTCCTGCCCGAATATTTATGGGAGATACTGGCTCTTTGACTGTTGGTATTATTTTGTCTGTTCTTACTATTAAATTCATCGAATTATACGGCCCATCAACTATATCTTTGGATATTTT
>CAZMDE010000184.1:2757-4141 GCA_964564355.1 uncultured Bacteroidales bacterium
CTTATTGTCCCATTATTCGATACTTTCAGAGTGTTTTTTATCCGCCTGCTTAAAAAACGTTCTCCTTTCAGACCGGATAAAAATCATCTGCATCACAAAATTGTTGCTCTTGGTATAAATCATGTTAAAGCTACAATTATTCTTCTGATAATAAACATTCTGATTATCATTCTTGCTTTCATATTACAGCAATACAAGGTTAAGGTTAATTATCTTTTATTGATTGTATTTGTAATTGCTGCATTGCTCAGTCAGTTGCCTTATCTGTTCAAAAGAAGAAAAATAAGAAAACTCAGAAATATTTAAAACAAAAATAACTAATTCACTAAATTACTAACTTACTAAATTACTAACAATGAAAAAAGTATTGGTAGCAACAGATAAACCTTTCGCTAAGGTGGCTGTTGAAGGAATAAAAAAAATAATAACCGAAGCTGGTTATGAATTTCTATTATTGGAAAAATATGTCGGTCAGGAGCCTTTCATTCAGGCTGTTGCTGACGTGGACGCTGTGATTATCAGAAGCGATATTGCTGATAAGCAATTGATAGATTCTGCAAAGAATCTGAAGATTGTCGTACGTGCTGGTGCAGGATATGACAATATAGACCTTAAAGCTGCTACTGAAAAAGGTGTAGTTGCTATGAACACTCCGGGACAAAATTCAAATGCTGTTGCTGAACTGGCTATCGGAATGATGGTATATATGGCAAGGAATCTATATAATGGCTCATCTGGCTCAGAGCTGAAAGGGAAAACCTTAGGCTTGCATGCTTATGGTAATGTCGGAAAATACGTTGCTAAAATTGCTAAGGGATTTGGCATGGATGTTTATGCTTTCGACCCTTTCGTTTCCAAAGCAGATGTTGATAAGGATGGAGTTAAATATGTGGAAACTGTTGAAGAGCTTTATAAAAAATGCCAGTATGTCTCCTTGCACATGCCCGCTAATGATAAGACAAAAAAATCCATAAATTACAGCCTGCTGTCACTTATGCCTAATGGCGCAACTATCGTTAATACAGCAAGAAAAGAAGTTATCAACGAACCTGACTTGCTCAAAGTATTAGCTGAAAGAAAAGATTTCAGATATGTTGCTGATGTTGAGCCTGACTGTAAAGCTGAAATGGAAGAAAAATATAAAGGCAAATTCTATTTCACACCAAAGAAAATGGGCGCTCAGACTGAAGAAGCAAATATCAATGCTGGTCTCGCTGCCGCACGTCAGATAGTCAATTTCCTGGAAAAAGGTGACAAAACATATCAGGTAAATAAATAATAAAATTTTGAATTTTATTTTTTCTTTGCGTTACTTTGCGTGATACTTTGTGACCTTTGCGGTTAAGTTTTCTAATTTACTAACTTACTAATTTACTAATTTACT
>CAZMDE010000184.1:4151-5604 GCA_964564355.1 uncultured Bacteroidales bacterium
GGCAATCTTACGTTCGTTTAAAGGGTTAAGACCTCCAAAATCAATCTCAAAAGAAATCGCTGCACGTCCTTATGATGTGCTTAATTCTGATGAAGCAAGAATAGAAGCTAAAGGGAATAAACATTCCTTATTGCATATTACTAAACCCGAAATTGACCTCCCTGAGGATGTTGATGTACATGCCGAACAGGTATATCTTAAAGCAAGGGAAAATTTCGATATGTTCCAAAAAGAAGCCTGGCTTGTGCAGGAAAAAAATGATTGCCTTTACATCTATGCCCAGACAATGTTCGGCAAAACTCAGTATGGTCTTGTTGGCTCTGCTGCTGTTGATGATTATATGAATGGCATAATAAAAAAACACGAGCTAACTCGTAAGGATAAAGAAGAAGACCGTATGAAACATGTCAGGATTAACAATGCTAATATGGAACCCGTCTTTTTTACCTATCCTGCTGTTAAGGAAATTGATAATATTATTTCAGCATTTGTTAAAAACAATAAAGCTGAATATGATTTCACTGCCGATGATGGTGTTGGTCATCATTTCTGGCTTATTGAAGACCCTATTCTTATAAAAAAGATTATCGAACTTTTTGCTAAGATACCTTACACTTATGTAGCTGACGGCCATCACCGCACTGCTGCTGCTGCTCTTGTTGGCAATGAAAAGAAATTAAAGAATCCTAATCATCGTGGTGATGAAGAGTATAATTTCTTCCTTGCTGTTCATTTTCCCGATAATCAGTTGACTATAATAGATTATAACCGTCTTGTAAAAGACCTCAATAAATTGACATCTCCAGAGCTTATTAAAAAGCTTTCCGAAGTATTCACAATTGAAGAAAAGGGCAAAGAAATTTACAAGCCCTGCTGTTTGCACAATTTCAGCATGTATATTGATGGCAAATGGTTTTCTCTGACAGCAAAAGCCGGAACTTTCAATGACTCTGACCCAATTGGCGTGCTTGATGTAACAATACTTTCAAAGCTTGTACTTGACAATATACTTGGAATAAAAGACTTGCGTACAGATTGTCGTATTGATTTTGTAGGAGGTATTCGTGGACTTGGTGAGCTAAAGAAACGAGTAGATAGTGGTGAAATGGCTGTTGCTTTTGCTCTGTATCCTGTTTCTATGAACCAGTTAATAAATATAGCCGATACAGGCAACATTATGCCACCAAAAACTACCTGGTTCGAACCTAAGCTTCGCAGCGGATTAGTCGTCCACCTGCTGGATTAGCGAACTTTTTGATGTCATGCTGAGCGTAGTCGAAGCATCTTTGCGTCCTTTGCGAAAAGACTTCGCGCTCTTTGCGTGAACCCTTTTTTATCAGTGAAAATCAGTCTAATCAGTGTTCTATTTTTATCCCGAACCCAGTTAGGCGAAGCGTCCTCACTACGTCCTGTCTGTACGTTAATTGTTAATTGTTAATTGTTAATTGTTAAT
>CAZMDE010000185.1:0-4322 GCA_964564355.1 uncultured Bacteroidales bacterium
TGTATCATACGATATTCTGTCATTTGCTTTCCATTCTCTTCTTTGTTCTTTTCGAAAATAAAAATGTAATCTTTGTCGTCAAAACTCACAATTGCATCTGAAGGCAATGCTGTTACATTGTTTCCTGATGCTTCAATAATGGCATTGACATACATACCGGGTAACACGTTTTTACAGAAACCCGGAACATTTGCATAAACCTTGTAGGTTTTGTCATTGTTTATTGATTTAGCAGTTTGATAAATAATGGCTTCGTGCTGTTCGGTTTCGTTATTAATATAAAAGCGTATTTTCTGACCAACAGATACTTTATCAGCATCTTTTTCAAAGAGTGTGAGCTCGAGCAAAAGCTTGTCGCTGTTAACAATCTCAAACAATACATCAGAAGGGGCAACAAATTTCCCCAGGTTTGCATTAACAGTTTTTACATAACCTGATATTGGCGAAACCACAGCAATAGAGCGGCTGATATTGTCCTCATTAAGGTTAGCAGGAATAATTCCGATAAGAGCAAGCTTCTGCTCCAATGCTTTTACCTGGGCTTTGAGATTCTTATAATCGGCAGTGACCTGTTGCACGTTTTTCTGTGAATATACATCGTCCTTATAAAGCTCGCTGTGGCGTTTATATTCGGCTTCAGCATATTCGAGCTTGTTTTTTGCTTCGAGAAAATTTTGCTGAATATCCACAAACTCCTGATTTTCGAGGATAGCAAGAGTCTGTCCTTTGCTGACAGCATTGCCGGGCATAAGAAGAGTGCTCTTAACAAAACCTCCCATAGGCATACAAACAGTAGCAAAGTTTTGCGGTGCAACTGTAACCAAACCATTTACTTTAAGAGTGCCGCTCAGAGAACGGGTTTCGATTGAGCCGGTTTGGATATTGGCAAGTTTTACCTGGTCAGCCCGCAATTCAACAATATCTTCAGGGATTACCTCGACTTTTTTATTTCCTTCATCAATTTTCTTATTGTTTTTACAAGCCACAAAAGCAAATAAAAAACCCAATAAAAACACTATTGTTATAAAATTATTTTTTGACATATTTATTATTTTAAATTTCCAAATTACTAAATTACTAAATTACCAAATTACCAAATCAAAAGATCTTACCTGTAATAAACTCTATGTTAATGATTGTTTGGTTATAATTATTCAAAGCATCGAGATAGTTTTGCTTTATAGTTAAAGCGCGGCTGAGGTTCTGGATGTAATCGAGATAATCCATTGCCCCGGCTTTATAGCTTCGTGTTGCCTGTTCGATAATTAAATCAGCTTCGGGAATAGCCTGTTTTTCGTAATAGTTCACGCTGTTGCTGAATTTAGCGTATTCGCCAAGCAAGGAACGGTAACTGCCGGAAAGCGATTTTGAATAATATTCAGCATTAGTAAGTGCAACCTTTTCTTTAAGTCCGGCAGCCTTAGCTTTGGAGCAATAAGGCACAAAACATAGGGGAATAGCAATGCCAGCCTGAATGCCGGTGAAACGGTTTCCCATGCCGAAGGTGCGGGGTATTCCGTTAACTTCCTGAATGCCCTGCATTGTTTGACTGAAATAACCTATGCTTAAATCGGGCATTATACGGCTTTGCTCGAGCTTTTTTTCAAAGCGGGACACTTCAACCTGCTGCTGAACATAGCCCACAGAAGGATTTCCGGCTAATGCCGAACTATCTGAAATCATTAAGAAATCAGCACGACGAAGCACAGTATCGGCAGGGTATATAGCAGATGCAGTATTTAAGAGAGTTTGCAGCTTTTGGTTATAAATAAGCAAATCAGCAGTTACCTGCTGCAACTGGTTTTTCATTTCAAGACTTTGTGAACGTGCGTTAATCATTTCAAGACGATTTGTTTCACCTGTTTTAGCTCTGAGTTCGGCTGCCTTATAAAAACCGGAATTCAAACTATCCAGATAAGTAAACAATTTTTGCTTTGAATACAGGTAAGCCAGTTGCCAATATACCTGCTTAACCTGGGTGGCAATTTCGAGCTGAGAAGCCTTTAACTGCCATTCGCTGCTTTTAACATTAGCATTGGCAAGCTTATTCTGATTAATGTAGACTGTAGGGAAAGCGAAGGACTGGGATAGGGTGAAAATATTATCTTTAGAATATGAATTTACCTGTCCGTATTGCCCGTCAATTGATGTTTTGGGTATATCCCATGAAGCGCCTTTCAAAGCTTTCTGCACTTCAACTGAATAAGCAGAAGCGCGAACAGCAAGGTTATTGTCGAGTGCCATTTGAACTGATTGTTTCAAATTAATGGTCTTGGGCTGCTGTGCTTTTGAAGTGTTAAAGAAAGAGGAACCAACAAGCAGCAAAAAGATTATAGACAATTTATTTACAGATCTTCTATTAAATGAAAGTCTGAATTTGCGGGAAGAAAAGAAAATATAAAAGACAGGCAGAATCACCAGGGTTAAAAACGTAGCTGTGATAAGTCCGCCGATAACTACTGTTGCCAAAGGTTTTTGAACTTCAGCCCCTACAGAGTTTGACAATGCCATAGGCAGAAAGCCAAGCGAAGCCACAGCAGCCGTCATAATCACAGGACGCAGTCGAGTATGCAAGCCTTTCAACACACGTTCGGTAATATCAGTAATACCTTCTTTTTCAAGGCGGTTAAACTCTGCAATAAGAACTATGCCATTTAGCACTGCCACTCCGAATAAAGCAATGAAGCCTACACCGGCAGATATTGAAAAATTCATATCCCTTAGCCACAGAGCAAACACCCCGCCAATAGCCGACATTGGCACAGCCGAATAAATCAAAAGGGTTTGTTTTACGGAATGGAAAGTGAAAAACAACAGCACAAAAATCAGAAGCAGGGCAACGGGAACTGCAATAGACAAGCGGGCTTTGGCAGCTTCGAAGTTCTGGAACTGACCGCCATAGGTCACATAATAGCCTGTCGGCAAGATCACCTGTGTGTCAATTTTTTTGGTTACTTCATTAATAACACTCTGCACATCACGATTACGAACATTAAAACCTATCGTAATACGTCGTTTAGTATTTTCGCGTGAGACCTGGGCAGGACCTGATTTTATTTCAATATCAGCAAGCATTTCAAAAGGTATTTGCCCTCCATTGGGTAAGCCAACAGAAAGATTTTTTACATCGTTAAGGCTTTGGCGGTAATCCTTATCCAAACGTACTACAAGCCCGAAGCGTTTTTCTTCGTCAAACACAACCCCTGCCTGACTACCGGCAAAAGCAGCCCGCAGCACACGATTTACATCTTCAACCGAAAATCCGTATTGAGCCAGCCGGTCGCGGTTGTATTCAACCTGCACCTGTGCCAGCCCGGTAACTTTTTCCACATTAATATCTTCAACGCCTTCAATATTTTGTATTAATTTCTCCACATTTTCAGCCTTTTCAGACAGAGTATTCAGGTCATCACCAAATATTTTCACTGCAATATCCTGCTTTGAACCTGACATAAATTCATTAAAGCGCATTTGTATTGGCTGCTGAAACTCGAATTTGACACCTGCCAGAACAACAAGCTTTTCTTCCATTTTTTCAACCAGCTCTTCGCGGGTTTTGGCAGATGTCCATTCGCTCTTATCTTTAAGAGTGATAATATAATCGCCTGTTTCCATAGGTGTGGGGTCTGTAGGTATTTCGCCTGCACCGATTTTGCAAACAGTATGTTTTATTTCTGGAAAATTGTCGAGCAATATTTTATTAGCTTTCTCAACCATTTCAACAGTATTTGTGAGCGAACCACCCTGCAGGGTAATGACTCCTGCAGCAAGGTCGCCTTCTTCAAGCTGCGGAATAAACTCACCTCCCAAACGGCTAAACAGAAATAAACTAAAAAGGAACAACGCTATTGCAGACACGGAAACCAGCAATTTACGCCTGAGGGCAAAAGCAATAAGAGGGTTAAAGGCTTTGTGAAACCAATCCATAAGCCTGTCGGAAAAATTGCGTTTGTGCTCTGTCTTTTTACTTAAGAACAAAGCCGATGCCATAGGCACATAAGTAATCGAAAGAATGGCAGCACCTAACAAGCTAAAAACCACAACCTGAGCCATAGGGCGGAACATTTTACCTTCAATACCAATCAAAGCCATAATGGGCAAGTATACAATCAATATAATGATTTGCCCGAAAGTGGCTGAGCTCATCATTCTTTTAGCAGATTCAAAAACATTCTCATCCATTTGCTGCTTTGAAAGCCTTGTAATACCCTGATGGTGATTCTTGCTCATAGATATGCGGTGTACGACGCTTTCGACAATGATAACCGCACCGTCCACAATCAACCCAAAGTCAATAGCTCCAAGGCTCATCAGGTTGCCGG
>CAZMDE010000185.1:4332-5600 GCA_964564355.1 uncultured Bacteroidales bacterium
CCCCACGAATAAGAGTTGTAAATACCGAGACAGACGCCAAAGAGATTCATCAGCGACAGGGCAAAAAGCATTGCCAATGGAATTACAGAAGCTACGATAAGCCCAGCACGCAGGTTACCCAACAATATTACAAGAAGAAAGATAACTATTAAAGCCCCTTCGATAAGGTTTTTAGAAACTGTGCCAATGGCACGTCCCACAAGGTCGGAACGGTTAAGGAAGGGCTCGATTTTAACTCCTTTTGGTAATGATTTCTGAATGGATTGTATACGTATCTCAACATTATCAATAACCTCATGAGCGTTTGACCCTTTAAGCATCATAACAACTCCACCAACTGCCTCGGAAGTGTCAACTACAAATGCACCATAGCGTGTAGCACTTCCAAATTGCACTGTTGCCACATCGCGAATAAGAACAGGTATTCCGGAAGGAATGTTTTTTACTACGATTTTTTCAATGTCCCCAATAGTTTTAACCAAACCAATACCACGAATAAAATAGGCAGTTGGCTTTTTATCAATATAAGCGCTTCCTGTGTTTTCATTGTTTTTTTCAAGTGCCTGAAAAATATCTGTTAGCGTAAGATTCATACTTCTGAGTCTTTCAGGGTTTACGGCAATTTCATATTGCTTTACGAATCCGCCATAACTATTAATGTCTGCCACGCCTTGCGTGCCAAGCATTTCCCGACGCACTATCCAATCCTGCAAAGTGCGCAGTTCCATTGGTGTGTATTTTTTCTCAAACCCTTTATCAACAGCAAGCCTGTACTGGTATATCTCTCCCAAGCCGGAAGAAATAGGTGCAAGCTGTATTTTAGCAAGCCCTGCAGGTATCTCTTCTTCAGCTTCTTTAAGGCGTTCGCTCAATTGCTGCCGAGCCCAGTATACATCAACATTATCTTTAAACACAACGGTAACAACAGATAAACCCAGGCGGGATATGGAACGCAGCTCAATAATATCGGGGATATTGGCTACTGCCACTTCAATAGGTGCAGTAATAAAGCTTTCTACTTCCTGCACTGCCAGCGATGGGGCAAGCGAAATAATCTGCACCTGGTTGTTGGTGATATCGGGAATTGCGTCAATTGGCAATCTGATTAAGGAATAAGTCCCCCAACCGATTAAAGCCACTACAAACAATCCGACTATAAATTTATTCTTTATTGAAAAATGAATGATACCCTCTATCATAAAATATAAAATTAAGGCTTAATGGACAAAATAGTTGGTGAAAACTTCTACAATGCCTGTTATTATTTA
>CAZMDE010000186.1:0-5591 GCA_964564355.1 uncultured Bacteroidales bacterium
AATTGCTATTAAATTAGCAATTAAAAAAATTGATATTTTTTTCATAAAAATAATTTTTTTTATTTAAGTAAATATATACTACTAAACAGGGTACAAAATTAATAAAAATATTTTTAATCAGTACCTTTTTTTTATTAAAAATAACCTCTTACTGATTAAATATCACAAAGGACATTTAAATTTAATGCTGCAAAATTAATATAAAAAAAATTTATGGAATACTCAAAAACAAGTATTTTGTACTGCGTAAATTACTTAGAATTTTCAACTAATCTCCAAAATTATTTGTTAACTTTAGCAGATTAAAAGCAGAATTCTGGTTTAGAACAGTAATTATTATGATAATTTTCTCTGAACTTCAATTTCTTCAAACCCTTCTATTATATCACCAGCCTTAAGGTCGTTGAAGTTTTTGAGACTGAGACCGCATTCCATGCCAGCTCTTACTTCCTTGGTTTCATCTTTAAAATGCTTTAATGATGCAATATCTCCTGTAAAAACAACTATTCCATCGCGGATAAGATGAACCTTAGTATTCCTTGAAAGTTTACCATCCATTACATAACAACCTGCAACAGTACCGAATTTAGTGATATTAAACACTTCTTTAATTTCGAGGTTTGATGTAGTTTTTTCAACTATTTCAGGACTAAGCATACCCTCTATAGCTGACTTAAGCTCATTTATAGCATTATAAATAATAGAATAAAGACGGATATCAATCTGTTCAACAGCAGCAAGCTTTCTTGCAGCAGGAGAAGGACGAACCTGGAAGCCAATAACAACTGCATCTGAAGCAGAAGCAAGTAATACATCAGACTCTGTAATTTGTCCTACTGATTTATGAATTACATTAACCTGTACCTGCTCTGAACTTAATTTCAATAATGAACCGGAAAGTGCTTCTACAGACCCGTCAACATCACCTTTCACTATTATATTAAGTTGCTTAAAATCACCAATTGCAATACGACGGCCAATTTCATCAAGGGTAATATGTTTCTGGGTTCTAAGGCTTTGCTCCCTCTGCAACTGCAAGCGCTTAGTGGCAATCTCCTTAGCTTCATGCTCATTAGTAAAAACATTAAAATTATCTCCTGCCTGGGGCGCACCATTTAGTCCAAGCAATAATAAAGGCGTTGATGGTCCGGCTTGTTTAATAATCATGTTTCTTTCATTATACATAGCTTTCACCCTTCCAAAACAATAACCTGCTACAATAATATCTCCTACTTTTAATGATCCGTCCTGAACAAGAATCTTTGCAACATAACCCTTGCCTTTATCAAGAGAAGATTCTATAATAGTTCCGTAAGCTTTTCTGTTTGGATTAGCTTTAAGCTCAAGTAATTCAGCTTCAAGCAACACTTTATCCAGTAATAAATCTATGTTAGTACCTTGTTTAGCAGAAATTTCCTGGCATTGATATTTACCACCCCAGTCTTCTACAAGATAATTAAGTTGAGCTAAGCCTTCCTTAACTTTTTCAACATTAGCTCCCGGTTTATCTATTTTATTTATAGCAAAAACAATAGGAACACCTGCAGCAGATGCATGATTAATAGCTTCTTTGGTCTGAGGCATTATGCTTTCGTCTGCAGCAACAACTATAATTGCCACGTCTGTAATTTTAGTACCCCTTGCACGCATAGCTGTAAAAGCCTCATGACCGGGTGTATCTAAAAAGGTAATCTTTTTTTGACTTTCAAGTGTTACTTCATATGCTCCAATATGCTGAGTTATACCTCCGGCTTCTCCGGCTATTACATTTGTTTTTCTTATATAATCAAGTAAAGACGTTTTTCCATGATCAACATGACCCATCACTGTAACTATTGGAGTTCTTTCTATTCTATCCTCTGGTCTGTCAATCTCTTCTTTAACAGCTTCAATTACATCCACACTGACAAATTCAACTTTAAATCCGAATTCCTCAGCAACAATTGATAAGGTCTCTGCATCAAGTCTCTGGTTAATAGAAACAAAGATGCCAAGATTCATACACATTGATATGATTTCATTTACAGTTAAATTCATCATAGTTGCAAGCTCATTAGCTGTAACGAACTCTGTAACTTTGAGAATTTTCTTTTCTTCTTCTGACTGTATAAGTTTTTCTTCTTTCTGTTTACTGACTAAATCACGCTTAGACTTTCTGTGTTTTGAGGTTTTTGACTTACCTGCAGAACTTAATCTCGCTAAGGTTTCTTTTATCTGTTTTTCGATATCTTCTTCAGATGCCTGAACTTTTTCGTGTGGTTTTACAAATTTTTTATCTTTTGTCCTAAACCTTGAAAATTTATCCTGACCTGCTCCGGCTCCTGTTCCCGTTCCGGTACCTGGTGCTGTTCCTGTTTCAGATAGTTTTACTTTACTATCTATTCTTTTTCTCTTTTTTCGTATTTCAAGGTGAACTGCAGTGATTGCCTCTTTATGAATACTCGGCTCTTTAGGTTCAACAGCTTTATCAGGAGTTTCTTTTTGCTTATTTTTAAGTTTCCCTTTTGCGGTTCTTAATACCTTTTTTTCTTTCTCTTTTGGTTTTATTTTTTCTTTTTTCTGTGGCTCTTTTTTACTTGGTAAATCCATTTTACCAAGAATAACAGGACCATCTATCTTCCTGTATTCAGTCTTTATAAAGTTATCAGGAACTTCTTCTATTTTCTCAACTATTTCCTCTGGTTTGTCAGTCTCTGTTATATCTTCCGAAGCTACAACAGGTTCAATAATTTCATTTGAAATTACTTCTTCTGTAGTTTGTTCAACCGTTTCTTGTTGTTTTTCCTTGTGAGTTTTCTTGACTTCAGGTTCCTGGTGAACTATCTTTTCAGTAGTAGTGGAAACAATTTCTGCTTCTGTTTCACTTTTTTCCTTTTTTGCAGACTTCTTCCCTTTTGTGACTTTTTCTTCTTTATGTTTTTCTTTTGTTTCTGCTTTCTTTACTTTCTTAGCAGGTTTAGTTTTTTGATTTAAATCATCAAGATTTATCTTGCCTGTAACAGTAATATTTATTTTATCATCACTTTTTTGCTTCTTTTTTTCTGATACTATTTCCTTTTCCTTTGGTTCAATAATCTCGGACTTTTCCTGCTCTTCTTCTTTTTTAGCTGTTTCTTTTATTATTTTTATTTCTGGTACCTCTTCTTTTGCTTTCTCTTTGACTTTTGATTTAGCTTCTTTATCAATAGCCTTCTTAGGAGTACCTTTTATTTCCTTTTCTTCTGATATTGAAAAATCCTCTAAGTTGGGCTTAACATTCTTAATAAAAAGCTTATCAGGTTTGATTTCACTTTCAAATGGAGCTTCTGTTTCCTCAGCATCTTTTTGGGATTTATTACCTTCTATTGAAACAGTTTCTCTCTTAGTAATATCAATATTGATTTTAGTAGCCGCTTCCTTTACTGTCTTTTCTGTTTGAAATTCTTTAACGAGAATATCATACATATCAGGCAATACCTTGAAATTAGGATTATTATCTATTTGAAATCCTTTTTTTTGAAGAAATTCTATAATCCTCCCAATACCAATATTAAATTCGCTTGCTACCTTACTTAATCTTCTGATTATCCCTTCTGTCATAAAAAATAATTTCTCTTTTAAAGTCCAAAGTTAATAAGTTTTTTTTTCTTACGACTTACTACTTACTTCTATTTTTTTATTATTCAAATTCAGCTTTAAGAATCCTGATAACTTCTTTAATTGTTTCTTCTTCAAGGGAGGATCTGTTAACCAGATCTTCAACATTTAAATCTAAAACACTTTTCGCTGTATCACACCCAATCTTTTTAAGTTCATCAATAATCCACTGTTCTATTTCATCTGAAAACTCCTGTAAATCCACATCATCCGTGTCAACATCTGCATCTCTGAACACGTCTATTTCATATCCTGTTAACTTTGCTGCAAGCTTGATATTATGTCCGCCTTTCCCAATTGCAAGAGATACCTGGTCAGGTTTAAGATAGACTTCTGCACGTTTGTTTTTTTCATCTATATCAATAGACATAATTTTAGCAGGACTTAATGCTCTTGTTATATATAGCTGCAAATTAGTTGTATAATTGATTACATCTATATTTTCATTTCTGAGTTCTCTAACTATACCATGAATTCGTGACCCCTTCATTCCAACACATGCACCAACCGGGTCAATTCTGTCATCATATGATTCAACCGCCACCTTAGCTCTTTCTCCAGGTTCGCGTACTATCTTCTTAATTGTAATGAGCCCATCATAAATTTCCGGTACTTCAGCCTCAAATAATCTTTCAAGAAAAACCTGGGAAGTACGTGATAAAACAATGACTGGAGTGCTATTGTTCATGTCAACCTTGGAGACTACTGCTCTGATACTATCACCTTTTCTGTAAAAATCTGTAGGTATCTGCTCAGATTTTGGCAGTAAAAGCTCTATACCATCATCATCAAGCACTAACATCTCTTTCTTCCAAACCTGGTAAACTTCCCCTGTTATAATTTCACCTACTCGCTCCTTATATTTTGTATAAATATTATCCTTTTCATATTCGAGAATCTTAGCTTTTAAATTCTGATGAATAGTTAAAATTTCCCTCCTGCCAAAATCACTCATTTTAACTTCTTCAGAAACCTCTTCTCCGATTTCAAAGTCAGGCTCAATTTTGATTGCCTCAGAATAAGCTATCTGCTTATTAGGTTCCTCAACTTTGCCATCCTCTACAATCTGCCTGTTTCTCCATACTTCAAGGTCGCCTTTATCAACATTGACAATTATATTAAAATTCTCATCTGACTCATATTTCTTTATTATCATGTGTCTGAAAATATCCTCAAGAATACGCATCAAAGTCACCCTGTCAATGTTTTTATATTCCTTAAACTCTGTGAAAGATTCTAATAAATTTAAAGTATCCATAAAAAAATTATTAATATTCAATTGTTATAATAAAAAAGGGGAAATTACCCCCCCCTTTTCCAATATCTGCAAAATTAATTCAACCTTCTCCCTACCACCTACTCCCTATTCTGAGAGTTTATAGTTGACCGACCAGGACTCGAACCTGGACTCTTTTGGACCAAAACCAAACGTGTTGCCGGTTACACCATCGGTCAATTTTATTTACAATGTACTGTTGTAAATATTTTTTCAGGGTGCAAAAGTAATATATTTTTTAATACATTCTAAAAAAGTTTTAAAATTTATTATTTAAGCCCGAAAAACTGAAAAAAAACTACTATTTCATCATCACGAATTTTTGCGCCTTCCCAAAGATAGAGAGACATATCATAATTAAAAACTGGGGATTAATTATTAATCAATTTATAATTGATTTTTGCTGATAGATGCAAACTATGATTACACCCTCTTTTAAGAGATTACACAAAATACGTCACGCTTCCCCTCCTGCATCAGACTTCAATCGTATATACATGAGTGTTGACAACCTGTTGTATGGTATATGTTACGCTCTATGTACGGGGTATTTACGGGGTATTTACGGGCTATGTACGGGCTACTGTTTGATGATTGGGGTCTTTGTCACGTCCATGTAAGGGGAAATGCCTGTTTTTTGGCAGGTCGATATTGCACATTGCATGCTTATATATTTCAT
>CAZMDE010000187.1:0-5582 GCA_964564355.1 uncultured Bacteroidales bacterium
AGTCTGGCAGCAATAAGCTTGCAGGTATAGTAAAAACACTATCCGAGAAATCAGAAAATTAGAGTTTGTAAATTATTAATATAAATCAATTAAAATAGCAATAAAATGGCAGATTTAAAAGTTTTTGCAGAACAGTTAGTAAATCTTTCCGTAAAGGAAGTAAACGAATTAGCTAAAATACTAAAAGATGAATACGGCATCGAACCTGCTGCAGCTCCAGCAGCTGTTGCGGTAGCAGCTACACCAGGTGCAGCAGCAGCCGAAGAACAAACTCAATTTGACGTTGTTCTTAAATCAGCTGGACAGGCTAAATTAGCAGTTGTGAAATTAGTTAAGGAATTAACCAGTCTTGGCTTGAAAGAGTCAAAAGAACTAGTTGATGCTGCTCCAAAACCAATTAAACAGGGTGTATCAAAGGACGAAGCCGAAGCTCTTAAAAAACAATTAACAGAAGCAGGCGCAGAAGTAGAAATTAAATAAGTAGTAAGTTGTGTGTTGTGATTAATTAAGTATATTTTCACATTTTCAAATTTTCACATTTTCACATTTATTATTATATTTTGAATAACATTTCTTTCATTAAAACCTTTCTTTCCGACTTAAAGGAATTGAAGTATTATAATTCTATAATCTTACAACTATTGAAGAAATTCTTTAGTTGTAAAATTATTTTATATATAAATCGTTATAATAACCCTTGGGTCTATCGACCGTGGACTGTGTACTTCTTATAATTTTAAATTTTAAAATCTGAGCATGGCAACAAAAGTCAGTCAAAAAATAAATTTTAGCAGATCTAAAATTCTTTCTAAATATCCGGATTTTTTGGAAATCCAATTAAAAGCGTTTCAGGATTTTTTTCAATTAGAAACTACTCCTGAAAATAGAAAAAACGAAGGGTTATTTAAAGTTTTTTCAGAAAATTTTCCAATTACCGATGCTCGCAACAACTTTGTTCTTGAATTTATTGATTATTTTGTAGACCCTCCAAGATACTCAGTTGAAGAGTGTATTGAAAGGGGGTTGACATATAGTGTACCTCTAAAGGCAAAATTAAAGTTATATTGCACCGACCCGGATCATGAGGACTTTGAGACTATTATACAGGATGTATACCTTGGAACAATTCCTTATATGACACCTAAGGGAACATTTGTTATAAATGGAGCCGAAAGAGTTATAGTTTCTCAGTTGCACCGTTCGCCCGGTGTGTTTTTTGGAACCAGCAAGCATCCTAACGGCACTCAGTTATACTCTGCAAGAATTATTCCTTTTAAAGGAGCATGGGTTGAGTTTACAACCGATATCAACAATATAATGTATGCTTATATTGACAGAAAGAAAAAGTTACCTGTTACAACATTATTACGTGCTATTGGTTATCAAACCGACAAAGATATTCTTCAGATTTTCGACCTTGCTGAAGAAGTTACTGTTAATAAAGCTAACCTTAAAAAAACTATTGACAGAAAATTGGCAGCAAGGGTCCTTAGAACATGGATTGAAGATTTTGTTGACGAAGATACTGGTGAAGTTGTTTCTATAGAGCGAACAGAGATTGTAATAGACAGAGAAGTTATACTTGATGAAAAAAATATTCAGCTGATTATTGATTCAGGTACTACAAGTATTCTTGTTCACCGCGATGATGTAAATCCTGTTGATTTTGCAATCATCAGCAATACCTTACAAAAAGATACAGCAAATTCTCAGAAAGAGGCTGTCGAATTTATATATCGTCTTTTAAGAAATGCTGACCCTCCAGATGAAGAAACTGCACGTTCTTTGATTGACAGGCTTTTCTTTTCTGATAAAAGATATGACTTAGGTGATGTAGGCAGGTTCCGTATCAACAAACGTCTTAATATTGATGTTCCAATTGAAACTAAGGTTTTAACAAACCAGGATATTGTACTTATTATTAAAAATCTTATTCAGCTTGTAAATTCAAAGGCTGATGTTGACGATATTGATCATCTTAGTAATCGACGTATACGAACAGTAGGTGAGCAGCTCCATTCACAATTTGGAGTTGGTTTATCACGCATGGCTCGTACTATAAGGGAAAGAATGAATGTACGCGACAATGAAGTTTTTACACCTGCTGACTTAATTAATGCTAAAACTTTAGCTTCTGTTATTAATTCATTCTTTGGCACCAGTCAGTTATCACAGTTTATGGATCAGACGAATCCTCTGGCAGAGCTTACTCATAAACGCAGAATTTCCGCTCTTGGTCCTGGTGGACTTTCCCGCGAAAGAGCAGGATTTGAAGTCCGTGACGTCCATTATACCCATTATGGCAGGCTTTGTACAATAGAAACCCCAGAAGGTCCAAATATTGGTCTTATTTCATCTCTGTGTGTTTATGCTAAAATTAACAAATTAGGATTTATAGAAACACCTTATAAAAAGGTTACTAATGGCAAGGTCGATATGGCGATTGAGCCTGTATATCTTTCTGCAGAAGAAGAAGAAAAAATGATTATTGCTCAGGCTAATTCTCCTGTAAATGAAAATGGTAGCTTTGTAGATGCCAAAATCAATGCACGTCATTATGCAGATTATCCTGTTGTTGAACCTCATCAGCTCGATTACATTGATGTTGCCCCTAACCAGATTGCTTCCATTGCAGCATCTCTCATACCATTCCTCGAACATGACGATGCAAACCGTGCTCTTATGGGTTCTAATATGATGCGCCAGGCTGTACCGCTTCTCAAACCCGACTTTCCTATTGTCGGAACAGGAATCGAAACAGATGTAGTACGTGACTCTCGTGTTCTTATAAGTGCTGAAGGCGATGGTGTCGTTGAATATGTTGATGCCCGTTCTATTGTTATCCGCTATTCCCGCACTGACAAAGAAAAGCTTGTCAGTTTCGAGGAAGATGTCAAATCGTATAAGCTTACTAAATTTGCCCGAACTAACCAGAATACATGCATAAATCTTGTACCTATTGTTAAACTCGGCGAAAAGGTTAAAAAGGGACAGCCCCTTTGTGACGGATATGCTACACGCTTAGGAGAGTTAGCACTTGGTCGTAATCTTAAGGTCGCTTTCATGCCCTGGAAGGGTAATAATTTTGAAGATGCTATTGTCCTTTCTGAAAAAGTTCTTAAAGACGATATATTTACTTCCATACATGTTGAAGAATACACTCTTGAAGTCCGTGATACAAAAAGGGGAATAGAAGAATTAACTAATGATATCCCTAATGTAAGTGCTGACATGACTAAAAACCTGGATGAAAATGGACTTGTTCGTATCGGAGCCGAAGTCCGCGAGGGAGATATTCTAATTGGTAAAATCACACCTAAAGGAGAAACTGACCCAACACCCGAAGAAAAATTGTTACGTGCTATTTTTGGTGATAAAGCCGGCGATGTCAAAGATGCTTCTCTTAAAGCCCCTCCTTCTCTTGAAGGAATTGTTATAGATAAAAAATTGTTCTCCCGAGCTATAAAAGACCGTAAGAACAAACCTAAAGAAAAAGTTTTGCTCGATAAAATTGAAGAAGAATTTAATAAAAATCACGACGCGCTTAAAACTAAGCTCATAGATAAGTTGTTAATTCTTGTGTCAGGTAAAACATCTCAGGGAGTTTACGATAATTTCAAACAACCTTTAATTACTAAAGGGACTCGCTTTACTCAAAAGGTCCTAGCAACTGTCAATTATGAACTCCTTACTTTTTACAAATGGACAACGGATAAAGATAAAAATCAGTTAATTAAGTCTCTATTGCATAATTACAATATCAAACTCAAGGAAATTTTAGGTGTTTATAATCGTAAAAAGTTTGCACTTGCAGTTGGAGACGACCTTCCTGCAGGTATAGTACAGCTTGCTAAAGTATATGTCGCTAAAAAGCGTAAGCTTAAAGTTGGCGACAAACTTGCCGGGCGCCATGGTAACAAAGGAATTGTTGCTAAAATTGTACGCGAAGAAGACATGCCATTCCTTGAAGATGGCTCACGTGTTGATTTAGTTCTCAATCCACTTGGTGTTCCTTCCCGTATGAACCTTGGTCAGATTTACGAAACTGTCCTTGCGTGGGCTGGAGAAAAGCTTAATCTCCGATTTTCTACTCCAATTTTTGACGGAGCCTCTCTTGAACAGATTAATGAGTATCTCCTTAAAGCTGGCTTACCCGAAAATGGTGCTGTTTACTTACGTGATGGAGAAACAGGTGACCTCTTCGACCAACCCGTTACTGTTGGTATTATTTATATGCTCAAGCTTCATCATATGGTTGATGATAAAATGCATGCCCGTTCTATAGGTCCTTATTCACTTATAACTCAGCAACCCCTTGGTGGTAAAGCACAGTTTGGTGGACAGCGTTTCGGTGAAATGGAAATGTGGGCGCTTGAAGCTTTTGGCGCATCCGCAATTCTCCAGGAAGTAGATACAGTAAAATCTGATGATGTAATAGGTCGTGCTAAAACTTACGAAGCTATTGTTAAAGGCGAAAACATGCCTTCTCCCGGTGTTCCGGAATCTTTCAATGTACTCGTTCATGAATTAAATGGTCTCGGACTTAAAATAACTTTCGAACAATAAAACTTATTTTATTACCGTCAACCAGAAACGGTTAAATGGGAATAAACTTTAAACTTTAAATTAAAAAAAATCATGTTAAAAAAAGACACATCCCTTAAATCTAATTTTTCAAAAATAATAATATCTATTGCTTCACCTGAAAATATTCTTGAACAGTCAAGCGGAGAAGTTTTAAAGCCTGAAACAATTAATTACCGAACGTACAAGCCTGAACGTGATGGGCTTTTTTGCGAGCGTATTTTTGGTCCCGTAAAAGATTGGGAGTGTCATTGTGGCAAATACAAGCGTATCAGATATAAAGGGATTGTATGCGACCGCTGTGGAGTTGAGGTTACTGAAAAAAAAGTCCGCCGTGAACGCATGGGACATATTCAACTAGTAGTTCCTGTTGCCCATATTTGGTTTTTTAAATCTCTCCCTAATAAAATAGGCGCACTGCTTGGTCTACAGACTAAAAAACTCGAATCCATCATTTATTACGAGAGATACGTCGTCATAAATCCAGGTATTAAAAAAGACGATGGCATTCTTCCTCTTGATTTTCTGACAGAAGAAGAATATTTCGACATTACAGACAAGCTACCCCAAACAAATTCTCAACTTGACGACTCTAATCCTGATAAATTTATAGCCAAAATGGGAGCAGATGCAATATACGACCTGCTTTCCAAAATTGACCTCGACCAGCTTTCATATGATCTCAGATATCGTGCAAACACAGAAACTTCCCAGCAACGAAAAGCAGACTTGCTCAAACGTCTTCAGATTGTTGAATCATTTCGCGATGCTCAATCCCGTATTCAAAACCTTCCGCAATGGATGATTGTTAAAGTAGTTCCTGTTATTCCACCTGAACTCCGTCCTCTTGTTCCACTTGATGGCGGTAGATTTGCCTCCTCTGACCTTAATGACCTTTACCGTCGAGTAATTATTCGTAATAACCGTCTCAAACGTCTTATTGAAATCAAAGCCCCGGATGTTATACAACGAAAAAAAAAACGTATGCTTCAGGAAGC
>CAZMDE010000188.1:0-5549 GCA_964564355.1 uncultured Bacteroidales bacterium
GCAAAAATTACTTATATCAGCAAATTCCCTATTGCAATGCTGAAAAAGACAACCTTATGGGAAATTGATGTTGATTTTATTAAAATGACTGATAACAGGCTGGGATTTGGCAAAAAATTATACTGGAAGAAATAACAAATAATTTATTAATACAAGATTACTGAAAATTATAAATGAACAACTAACCGCTAATTAATATCAATCAGTTACAAACAAAAAGTTAAGAATTGTTAATAACTGTTTTTGCCACCTGATAATAATCCACTTATCTTAGCAATAAATATTTTCACACTATTTCTTATTGAACAATCTGATAATCAAAAAATAGCTGCGATTTCAGCTATTTATTTATATGAAACGAACAAAATTAAAAAAAGTTATGGAGAAAAATTTATTTACCGGTTTAGAGCTTGAAGCACCAAAAACAGCAAAAGAAAATAAGTATGATAAAATACTTGAGAAGAGATTAAAACCGTTAGTACAGGAAGAAAAATCTGAATATATTCCGGAAAGAAAACCAGAAAAAACACCTGTTACTAAAAACATTAAACCTGCTGAACCAATGAAAACATATTTATACGAAGAAGTATTTCAGAAATCTACTGAGTATTTCAAAGGAGATACTATGGCTGCCAATGTATGGATAAACAAATATGCTTTGAAAGACAGCCAGGGAAATATATATGAGCAAACGCCTGATGATATGCACAGGCGACTTGCAAAAGATATTTACAGGGTAGAAAAGAAGTATAAAAATCCTATGACTGAGGATGAGATATATGAGCTGCTGAAGGATTTTAAATATATAATACCCCAGGGAGGACCTATGTCAGGTATAGGAAATAATTTCCAGGTTGCTTCTCTCTCAAATTGCTTTGTTATAGGGTTGGATGGAAAATCAGATTCTTATGGAGCAATTATCAGGATAGATGAAGAGCAGGTTCAGCTAATGAAAAGAAGGGGCGGCGTTGGACATGATTTATCATATATAAGACCCGGAGGAAGTCCTGTTAAAAACAGTGCTCTGACATCAACAGGTATAGTTCCTTTTATGGAAAGGTATTCAAATTCCACCAGGGAAGTGGCACAGGATGGCAGACGCGGAGCATTGATGCTTACTATTTCAATTAAGCATCCTGATTCAGAAGATTTCATTGATGCAAAGCTGGAAAGCGGCAAGGTTACAGGTGCTAATGTATCTGTTAAAATGGAAGATGATTTTATGAAAGCCGTGATGGATGATAAAGCTGAATATACGCAGCAATTCCCTGTAGATTCTGATAAACCTGTATTTACAAAAAAAATTAATCCTCTTCAATTATGGAATAAAATTATACATAATGCCTGGAAATCTGCAGAACCGGGTATATTATTCTGGAATACTATTTTAAGAGAATCTATTCCTGATTGCTACGCAGATTTAGGATTCAAAACTATCTGCACAAATCCATGCGGAGAGATTCCTTTGTGCGCTTATGACAGTTGTCGTCTTTTGGCATTGAATCTTTTCAGCTATATTGATAATCCTTTCACTAAAAAAGCAAGCTTTAATTCAGATTTATTTGTTAAGCACATAGGTCAGGCTGTAAGGATTATGGATGACATTATAGACCTTGAGCTTGAAAAAATTGATATGATACTTGATAAAATAGAAAAAGACCCTGAAGATAAAGAAATAAAAAGAGTTGAAAAAAACCTCTGGCAGAACATCAGGAAAAAATGTATAGAAGGAAGAAGAACAGGAATCGGAATAACTGCTGAAGGTGATATGCTGGCAGCAATTGATTGCAGGTATGGTAGTGACGAAGCTATTGACTTTTCTGTTGAAGCACACAAAACTTTAGCAATAGGTGCATACAGAGCGTCAGTAGATTTAGCAAGAGAAAGAGGTCCTTTTACAATATTTGATAGTAAGAGAGAACAAAAAAATCCTTTTATAAACAGGCTGAAGGAGGCTGACCCAGAGCTTTATGATGACATGTCTAAATACGGCAGAAGAAATATTGCACTACTGACAATTGCTCCTACAGGCACTACAAGCCTTATGTCTCAAACCACATCAGGAATAGAGCCGGTTTTTATGCCTGCATATAAGCGCCGCAGAAAAGTAAATCCTAATGATAAAAATGTTAAGGTTAGTTTTACAGATGAAATAGGTGATACCTGGGAAGAATATGTTGTGTTCCATCATAAGTTTGTTGACTGGTTAAAAGTTAACGGCTACAACACAGATGAAGTAACAGCATTAGATGATGATGCTCTGCAGGAAATTGTTAAGAAATCCCCTTATTATAAAGCAACTGCAAATGATGTTGATTGGGTTGCAAAAGTTAAGATGCAGGGTGCAATACAAAAATGGGTTGACCACTCCATAAGCGTTACTGTTAATATTCCTAATGAAGCAACTGAAGAGCTTGTAGGAAAAATTTATAAGACTGCATGGCAGAGCGGATGTAAAGGAATAACCGTTTACAGGGAAGGTTCAAGAAGCGGTGTGCTTATTTCTAATAAAAAACCAAAGGAAAATGAAGTTGTCTTCCAGGAGACAACTGCTCCGAAACGACCTAAAAAGCTTGAAGCAGAAATAGTGAGATTTCAAAACGATTATGAAAAATGGATAGCTTTTGTAGGAATCTTTGAAGGAAGACCTTATGAAATATTTACAGGTAAAGCAGAAGAATTTGTTATACCTGCATACGTTGTAAAAGGATGGGTAGTTAAAAATAAGAGTGATGAAGGCGAAACAAGGTATGATTTTGAATATCTTGACAAAGCTGGCTATAAAGTAAGTATGGAGGGTTTGTCAAGGTCATTTGACAAGGAATACTGGAATTATGCAAGATTAATATCCGGCATATTACGTCATGGCATGCCAATTCCTAATGTTGTAGAAGTTGTTGCAAATCTTAATGTTGATTCAGAATCAATAAATAGCTGGAAGGTCGGTATTGAAAGATCACTTAAAAAATTCATACCTGACGGCACAAAAGCTGCAGACCATATTTGTCCTGAATGTAAAGATAAAAACGGGCTTGTATACAAAGAAGGCTGTCTGACCTGCACTAACTGCGGCTTTTCTAAATGCGGAGGGTGAAAAGAATGCTGAATTATAAATGCTGAATGCTGAATTAAATCGTACATATTTCTGCTTATGCCTCAAAAAAAGGATTCCTTTCTGAAAATCAAATCAGGTATTGAGCAGCCATCCTCGATAAATGAGAAAGCAGTTGAAAAATTCCTCAGAACAAAGCAATCAAAGATAAGTGCAGAACAATTTGTAAAGGGCATCAGGAATTGTGACAGGGCAATATTAGGACAAGCCATTACTTTAATAGAAAGCACATTATCAAAACACAATAACCTTGCACAGCAAATAGTTGAAAAATGCCTTCCATTTGCCGGCAAATCAATTCGCATAGGTATTACAGGTATTCCGGGAGCAGGTAAAAGCACTTTTATTGAAGCCTTAGGCAAACATATTACCGGAATGGAATATAAGCTTGCAGTGCTGGCAATAGACCCGAGCAGTGCGCTTACCAAAGGCAGCATACTTGGTGATAAGACAAGAATGGAACAGCTATCAACCGACAAGAATGCTTTCATACGCCCCTCCCCTACTTCAGGCACTTTGGGAGGAGTTGCACGCAAGACAAGAGAGATTATAATTCTTTGCGAAGCTGCAGGATTCGATGTTGTGTTTATAGAAACTGTAGGTGTTGGGCAATCTGAAACATTAGTTCATTCTATGGTTGACTACTTCCTTCTTCTTATGCTTTCAGGGGCGGGCGATGAGCTGCAGGGAATCAAAAGAGGGATTATGGAAATGGCTGACACCATTCTGATAAACAAAGCAGATGGAGACAATATCTCAAAAGCCCAGGCAGCCAAAAGGGAATATGAAAATGCACTTCACCTGTTTCCTTTGCCTGAATCAGAATGGAAACCGGTTGTTGATGTATGCTCTGCCTATAAAAAAACAGGAATAGACAGGGTTTGGACTACAATTCAGGATTATCATAAGTTTACGCTTAAAAATGGATATTTTAAAAAGAACAGGGACAAGCAGTCTAAATACTTAATGCTGGATTATATCAACAGGGAGCTTTCCGAAAGCTTCTATAATAATGAAGAAGTAAAAAAACTGATTCACAATCTGGAAATTGATGTTCTCTCAAGTAAAATGACCTCCTACACTGCTGCCCGCAAACTTCTTGATGTATATTTTAAACAACTGAAAAAATAACAGGGGAATTTAAGAAATTAGGGGACAAAAAGGGGACAAAATATTCTACAATACCGTAACAACTCCGAGACAACCTCATAACAAGCACCAAAAAATAAGCGCTCAAAGCTACCTATAAGCTACCTATGAGGTACCTATGCCCTACCTGTGATATTTTTGAACTATTTTTCTAATTTTCTCTTAATATTTACTTTATTTATTTTTTTACTATAGCTCATTGATTTTATTTTCCCAGAATTTTGTTAATTTCTTTTATTCTATCTTTTGGATATAACTCATCAGAAAATATTTTTGTAGCTTTTTCGTATATTTTTCGGGCTTTTTTATAGTTTTTTAAATCGAATTGGTTATCACCTTCCTCAATTAATTTGAAATATGCATTTGTGATATTCTCAACTTTATTTTGAATTCCGATAACCGTTTCATTAATTGATTTTGCATAGTTATAATCATAAAAAAAGTCTTTGTATTGTTTATCGTATTGTATTATACCCAAGTGTTTGTCAAATATTCTGTAATCAATATCTTTCAAATTATTTGAAAATAAAACTATCATAAAATTAAAGGGATATATTATGTGCTTTTCAGCGCTATCAGGCAAATGAGTGTCAAATCCAAATTTCTTATTCACTAAGCCGGGTTTGGTAACTTCAACCATATAAAACTTGTCAAATTCAAGCTTAAGATTGAACTTCCCATCTTTACCTGTGATTACCTGATTAATTTTATTATCATTTTCAAACACAGTAATAATAGAATTTTCCAATGATTTCTTATTGTGTTCAACTTCTCCTGTGACTTTCAAGTAGCCTGTAGAATTAGTCCTGATTGGTTCCGATTGATTTACCTGTGCATAAATTTCATTAATACCATTGCCAAGTATTAAGAAAAGAATTAATAATGATAAGTAGTTTTTCATAGTTTTATTTATCTTTTAAAGACATGGAATTATTGACATGAATAATTACTATAGATTCTGCAATCTTTACGTCTAATATTAATTTATTGAGTATTGTAACTGAACCGGCTAATATTGTATGATAGAAATTATTAACCTCCCAACTGCATACCTTTCCTTCCGATTTATTTAATCTGTCTTTGGTATCCAATCCTAATTTAACATCTGCTGTATCTTTTCCAATTATCTTATTTAATTGCATTCTATAATTATTTACTCTGTTTTTCAATTCCCTTGCTTTTCCATCAGAACCATTAATGCTTTTGCCAATAAAATAAACAGTAGGCTTTTCATAATCATCCTTATGCTTAACACCAGCCAGTCCTATACTCTTAGCCTGTTCAACAG
>CAZMDE010000189.1:0-3701 GCA_964564355.1 uncultured Bacteroidales bacterium
AAGATGTCATCGCTTTTATTTATCTGAATTATAAAATAATTACTTAATTTTGTAGGAGTAAAATAATGAATTCTTTTTAATACCTAAAATTTATATCCCATGAAAACACTAATCACAAATTTAATCAATCCTAAAAGCTTTGCTTTCTTAATTATCATTTTTCAATTCTCAGGTATCAATTGTTTTTCACAGTTGATTGTTACTCCTGCTACAACCAATCCAGGAGCAACAGCGTTTGTTGGCGACGTATTTATAGGAACAGGTGTAACATTCAGCAATGTTACATGGAAAGGACAATTCACTTATCCACCCATAACCGGAGGACAGATAGGTTCTTTTACAACCGGCTCTAATCCAACTAATCTCGGGATTTCAAATGGTATTATTATGAGTACTGGAGGTGCTGCAAGAGCTTCACAACCTAATATTTATCCCAATAGCAGTAAAAATTACTATGATTATTTTTGTTATTGCGAAGAAACTAATGGAGATAATAAGTGTTTAAAAAATTTATCTGGATGCCAGGTAAAAGATTCAGACCTGGAAGCACTTTTAGGTGTTACAGGTAAAACATTTGATGCAACATCTTTAGAGTTTGATTTTGTTCCCAACTTAAATCAGGTTAGTTTCAGATATGTTTTTGCATCTGATGAATATCCTCACTTTGTATGTTCCGTGACAAATGATGTATTTGGTTTTTTTGTAACAGGAGCAAAACCGGGAGGTGGTAATTATACAAATCAAATTTTCACATCAATACCGGGAAAGGATGTACCTGTTGCAATTAATACAGTTAATAGCGGTCATTGCGGTCCAGGATATTTATTTCAATCCTCACGAGGCGTTGATACAACTAACAGTAAATATTATGTTGATAATACTAATGGCACATCAATTGTTTATAATGCATTTACAACAGTATTTACAGCTAAGATTGATGTTATACCCAATACATCTTATCATATAAAGCTTGCAATAGCAGATGTGGTAGACGGAGTATATGATTCTTCAGTATTTATAGAAGCAAAAAGCTTTTCAAGTTCCAGCGCCGGGATAAATCAATTGTCAATTGACAATGAACGATTGTCAATTTATCCGAATCCTTGCAATCAATTATCAGTTGTCAGTTATCAGTTATCAGGAAATAATCATGTGAATATTAGTTTATATGATATTACCGGAAGGAAGGTTAAGGAGATTATTAATAAAAACCAGTCAAAGGGAAAACATGATATTGAAATTGATACACAACAAATGGAAGAGGGAATTTACATACTTAAACTAAGCACAAAAGACTTTACAGCCAACAGGAAGATAGTTGTGAAGCATTAACAAATCAGGAACTAAAGTATTTTCTTCCTGTCTAACAGCCTAAAATTAAATATTGCTGATTCTAAGCGTCTTTTTCATAAATTTGCAAAAGTTTTAATAACTCATAATTGATTATTGATATGAAGAATATACAGGAAATAAAAACTGATGTAACCTTAGAACCTTTTTTTCTTGATTATATTAGATGTGAAGAAGAAGCAGCAGACCTGCCGGAAACAATGCCTGAGGGCTTGAGCGAAGAGGAAACTGAGAAATTAATGAATTTGGCTTTTAAGGTTGATATGGCTTTGGACAATCTGCTTGAAGCAATTAATGACAGATATGATACTGATTTCGACCAGGACGAAATTGAAGATGAAGACGAAATAGCTGATATATTAAATGATACCTGTGATTACTACGTTGAAAAATATTCCTTAGAAAAGATATTAGCCAGACCCCTTGTATCTATGAATGATAATAGTCCTGACCTGATAGATTTTATCAAGAAAAATAACCTGGGCTTATGCGATAAATGCAATGTCGAACAGGAAGAAGTAAATTTCGAAGAACTGCCTGAGGAGATTAAAAAGGAATTTGATAATGTTAAGGAAAAAGCCGAACACTATCTGTTCTGTCCCGAATGTAAGGAATATACTATTATCAATCCGAATTAAATTTACCTGTTTTCAATTTAACTGAAGGCGCGAATTTCACTAAAGATTATACCGATTAAAGTTTTTAATTGATTTTTTATTTTTTTCTCAGTGCAACTCTGTGATTTCTCAGTGCAACTCTGTGTAACTAATTTTAAAGAGCCTGTTATTATTTTATTCGATATAATTTCACTCTTTAAATTCAGGCTTGATTTTTATACCGTCATATTTTTTCTCAATCCCGTCCTTAAATGTTGTGATAAGGAATAAACTACCGTCTTCATTGTATTGGTTCCAGTCGCCTTCTTTGACACCTATCCTGTAATAACCTTCTTCTTTAATATTACCATTGGACCAGTAAATAATATGTCTTCCATCCGGAGCGCCATCCGTATAACTTCCCTCAAATCTCAGCTTGCCGTTCTTGTAATAATGTTTCCATTCGCCATCTCTGTTGCCGTTGCTGTATGTTCCGGCTTCCCTGTAATCATAAAGCTCATAAGACCATTTCCCGTCCTTTAGTCCATCAATGTATTCACCTTCAGTAATCAGGTTTCCGCTATCAGCAAGTTCTTTGAAATATCCATTCTCTATACCATTTTTATAATTCTCTAATCTTTCAATCTTGCCGGATTCGAAATACCAGATCCATCTTCCGTTCAGCCTGCCTTTGTTATCATAGACACCTTCCTGCTCAAACTTCCCTGAGCTGAAGTAGAATTTCCAGGCACCAACCCTTACATTATTTTTATATTGCCCTTCAGCCTTTAGTTTCCCATCCTCATAATATTCTTTCCAGGGACCTTCTTTTTTACCCCCTGCATCTGCAACCCCTTCTCCAATCACATTACCGCTTTTAAATATTTTAGCAGCATTTATGCTTCCATCCTCTTTATATTCAAGTGTCATACCATCCAATTTGTTATTCCTGTAACTCAGTTGTTTTTTCACATTACCGTCAGGATAGAATTCTGTTTTGATATCATATTTGGCAAGCTCTTCTGCTTCAGCTTGCAATACATCATCAATATATTTTTGTATTTTAAGCAGATTGCCGTCCCTGGCGAATTCTTTGTAATACCCATTTTTTCTGTCATCCCTGTATTGTGTTTCAGTATACAGGCTTCCGTCATCATAGAAGACTTCCCAAACACCCTGTTTCAATCCATTTTTATCTCTTCTGTTGATGTTTCTTTTACTGATGATATAACCCATTTTATATTCTGTAATGGCGATAATATTTCCACTGTTGTCATATTCCTTTGCAATACCCTGTTCTCTGCCATCCACAAATGGAATAGTTTCGCGTATCTTTTTATCAGGAAAATAATAAGTTGTTAGTCCTTGCTTAATATCATTATTGAAATTCTCTGCAAGTATCTCTCCATTCTTATAATAAGTTCGTTTAAAGCCATTCTTCTTTCCCTGGTGATAATTAATTTCCAAAATAAGCATTGAAGAATCATTGTAAAACTTCCACAAGCTGTCAAGTTCAAAGTTTTTCCTGTTACCTTCGGATTTGATGCTTCCGTTCTCACTATATGTTTTCCAGTAACCTTCGGGCTGTCCGTTCTTCAAATATCCCTCACTCGAAAGCTTCCCATTGCTGTAATAATACCTGGTATACTTAGCAGAATCCTTAACCTGGGCATGACAAACACCAAAGAGCATTATGCAAAGAACACTGCCTATATAAAAACGTATTGACATTATATTAAAATTACTAAATTACCA
>CAZMDE010000189.1:3801-5540 GCA_964564355.1 uncultured Bacteroidales bacterium
GGACATTTTTCATAACCAAGTTTTGTGCAGGGACGACATGACAATCCTTTAGCCTCCATAATTACAGACCTGTCTTCCAAACCGGAAGGTAAATAAGGATACATACCAAACTGCGGGACAGTGTTGCCCCAAACTGAAATAATATTTTTGCTGAATGAAGCAGCAATGTGCATCAACCCGGTATCATTTGAAACAATTTTATCAGCCTTTTCAACTAATGAGGCAGACCTGTTAATTGTGTATTTACCGCAGGAATTATAAATCCTGCTGCCTATTAAATTTACAACAGCGTCACCTTTTTCTTTATCCTCCGGTCCGCCAAGCAAAACAACAGGCTTAGTAATTTTGCCACATAACGAAATTAGCTTATCTAAAGTCATCTGCTTTGTCTGGTGAATACTGCCAATAGCGATTCCTACATATCCCTCACTGTGAGTTACAGGTAAATCAGCGATGTTAATTATTTCATCATCGGGTATAAAATAATCGAGACCTTTACCATCATTCTTTATATCAAGAAACTTCACAGTATCCATGTATCTGTCTACTATGTGAATATTTGGCAGGATATTAATACCAAATCTAACTAACACCCACTTTCTAAGGTTAAGTTTACTGAAAGTTTTTTTCTTTCCTCCAAGTCTAAGCTTAAGCAAAGCAGAACGTATATTATGATGAAGGTCTATTATGTAATCATACTTTTCAAGCTTCAGTTGAGGAATCACTTCATGAAGACTGTTTTTGATTATATATATTTTATCAATAAAAGGATTAGCTTTCAGAATAGGTTGGTATTTCTCTTTGGTTATGTAATGCAGCTCTATATCTTTTAGCTGTGTCTTTAAACAACGCACTACAGGCGAAGTAAGCACAATATCGCCAATAGAACTGAACCGTATGATAAGAAGTTTCAAATTAATTATATTGCTAATTAACAATTAACTATTTTAGCAAAAATAAATCAATTTTTATATATTCCCGTAAAAAATAGTTAATAATTATAAACACCAAATAATACAATGTTTTTAACAAAATATTATATCTGAATAAAAAATAATTCGTAGGTTTGTTCTTTAAGTTTGCAGAATTTTAATTTCAACTAATCTTTAAAACAATAAATTAAACTATGCCTATTGAAATACGTGAAGTCAAAACAAAGAAAGAATTAAGAGAATACATCTATTTACCATCAAAAATACATAAGAATCATAAGACATGGCTTCCACCGATATATATGGACGAGTGGGGTTATTACAACAAAAAAAAGAATAAAGCTTTTGCATATTGCGATACGATTATACTTCTTGCTTATCAGGACAATGTATGTGTGGGAAGAATATTCGGAATAATCAATAACCGTTATAATGATATGTCGCATGAGAAGCATGGCAGATTTGCTTTTCTTGACACCTATGAGGACCAGAAAATAGTTCATGCCCTGATAAGTTATGTTGAAAACTGGGCAAAGCAAAAAGGAATAGTTAAAATGGTTGGACCTTTTGGTTTCTCTGACAAAGACCCCGAAGGCTTTTTAATAGAAGGTTTTGAGCATATTCCAATATTGGTAACTGCCTGCAATTTTGAATATATGCCTCGTTTGCTGGCTAAAGAAGGATATGTGAAAAAGATTGATTGCCTGGATTACCTTATTGATATTAAAACTACAGATTTTACCCTATTCAACCGAATACTGGGGAGGATGATTTCAAAGAATGAATATAAGATATTAGAGTTTAAAA
>CAZMDE010000190.1:0-5525 GCA_964564355.1 uncultured Bacteroidales bacterium
ATACTTCTTTATCTTTAGCCAATAGATCAGCAAAGTGAGATAATAAGTCCTTTCCCTTATGAAGCAAAGCCTCTTTTATTTTTATAATTTCTTCTTTTTCACCTTTTTCTCCATAATTTTCATTTAAAATAGTTTCTACATTGTTTAACTGATCAACAATCTCTAAATACTTATTAAAAATCTCTTGAAGTATATTACTATTTAAATTCTCACACAAAAATATTATTTTTTCTCCTAAGCCAACATCTTTAGCACAATCCACAAAAGTTTCTACGATTACAGTTTTTTGTTCTGGAAACTTTTTTAAGACGGAACAAAATCTTTGATAAATGTCATTATTTCCTTCTGACAGAAACCGAAACAATGACATCTCTGCCCGAAAAGAAATATCAGAAAATGAAATACTTAATTCTTGTTCTAAAATATTTTTTACTTCCGGACGCGAACACTGAGTAAGAAGCGCAATATCGCCTTCATTCAGGATATCAAATGGATTTATAAGACTATTCTGAGTTAAATCATTAAAAGATTCAAAATTAATAAAATCTAAATCCTGAAGCTTGGCTAGAGGTTCTTCTATCATTTTTAATATTCTGACTTTTATTTGATCCCAATCTTTTTGGAAAAAAGGAGTAATATCTAATCCATTATTAATAATTTCGGTTGCTTCAGACTCTGGTAAACCTAAAATATCACTATAAAAATTGACTACTTTTTTCTCTGGTTGAAACTTTTCTCTAAAAGAGGCTAATTTATTTATTAAAACACGAAAATTAATATCAAAAAAACTTTTATTATCTTTTAAAAGCAAAAGACTGTTTAATAAATTAAAGCCAGTATCTGGTTTCTCTAAAATACTTTTTGCCTCAGAGTCTATTTTACCAAATCTAGCTATCCCGGCATGATCAAAACCCACAATAGCATCTTTAGCTACAACCGTAGCTCGGTAGCCATTTGGTAAATTACTTTTAAATTTATCTTGAACAGCGATGATTTCAGCTTCAGAACTTAATTTACCAGCGCTTTTATTCCCGTAGGTAGTTACAACACCAAGAGATGGATTTTCTTCTTCTTTTAAGAACCTTTGTTTTGCCACTTTTGATATTATTGCTGTAAGAGGTTTAGGGGAAGTTAAAAAATAATCTATCATCGTATCTAAATTGGAAACAGCTCCAGAAGCCCAAGAACTATTAGCTATCGCTTGAGCGTAAATTGTTTCTAATTCACTAACAACTTCTTCTCGAAGACCATTTGGTAAATTTTCAATTTTAACAATCAATCTATCTAAAACATCTTTTCCTGTATAATTTAAACTATTAACAAGCTCTCCTATGGTAGTTTGCCCTACGGGACCCCTCATTTCTTCTATTCTATTAATACGAACAGAAAAAATAAAAGATTCAGTAAAAGGAAGTCTATTAAAAATACTAGGTGAAAAAGAAAAAAAAGTTTTATGAATTATATATAAAAATGATTTTACCTTCTCTTCATCTTTCTCACGGTTATTTATAACTATTTTAATAAGTTCATTAAAAAATATTTCTGGATTCTCATTAGATATATGTACTAATTCGCCTCTAGGAAAAGGATGTTCTACTGCTTTTAACAACCATTCAGTTTTACTATTTTTATACAAATCAAGTAATTTTGATTGAATAATCTCTTCAGGTGAAAAAACCTCTTTCTGATTAAGAGTCTCTATATTTTCATCTATCAGATGATCTTGTTTTTTCTCAGACATAAACATAATAGTAACAAATTAAAGATTATTTAGCAAAATAAGACTTTTAATAGAGTTTTTTACAAAGATAGGGATAAAAATATTCAAATAATTTAGAGGAGAGAGATTTTAAAATCACTCATTAAATGAACATTACTACCCCTATCTTTACAAACAACACAAACTCAATCTACCTATCAGTGCCCGAACATTTCCGACACTGAATAAGTAAGGGGAACTAACGTATCCCCTAAATTACGCCCACCACCACAGCGGGAGCCACTTTAGCAAACCTCCTTTCTTTTTATAATAATCCTTCCCACCAAAAGGCAGAGTCCGGAAGAAAGCACACTAAACGTAGCAGCATCGAGGCCGATACTCTCTGCTTGTGTTAAGCTCACTCCGAACCAATAAAAAGACACCATCCCCACCACGGGGCCAACTATTAGGGACAATACTGCCCCAAATACGGCCCAAAAAATCACTATAAACCTCATAACCATCTCCCTCTGGTGTATTGTTATAGCACACCTGTTTGAAGCCAACTACTTATGAACCCACTACCACAGCGGGAACAAAAAACACAGTGCGGTTCTCGAAACTATCGCTTCGCCGCGAAGAATATTTCTATTCTTCTTTTCTCCCTTTACCACAAACGTTGTGGCACTTGGTCCGAAGACCTCGTTGTTTATGACCGTTATGAGTCATACCAAAGGACGGGTTCCCAGTATCTGTGCACATACCTCACCCCACGATATTCGTAATGTTTTTATAAACATCGTGGGAAAAAGTATAAAACTTAATTTTTATCTATCAATATCCAAATTTTTCAGATACTGAATAAATAGGAGAAACTTACGCATTCTCCCGTTTGCGACAGCCACCACAGCTGTACCATGAGGCTCTGCTTCCTCTAGGCTCTCCATTTGCTAAGTGCAAACGGGGACAAAAACTCTTTCACCTTTTTCTACACAACCGGATTTTGTTACAACTTCAGAAATCACCTGAAGAAATAGTAAGTCTAATGATTATTTTAGACTTGTCGGCATTCCAGCCGACCCTGAAGACGAGACACCCTCTTGGCTTCCTCTTTCAAGATTTGGTGCTTTGTCCACCTTTTCTTGTTAGAGTGCCCTTTTGTGTGCCCGGCCACAGGTTTTATGGCCCCTAAACTCATACACCCCCTAACTTACAATTAGAAGAACTGGAATCCTTTCGGCTCCCATTTAGCCCGAAGGCCAATCTTCAACGTCATAAATTCCTTTTTCACCTCTCCGATCATCCATTTTACAATTTCAAGATCGGGCCTCTGCCATTCACACCCACGGACAGGTTTGTAAACTCTCCATGTCCAGAACTTCTTGCTTCGGTCGCCTGAACCACAAATATCCGAAGCAATCTCGAGCATGTCCTCAAGCGTTGTGTGGCCAAACACCGGAGTGCGAACATCCACCAGGACCCCCATACTCGAGAGTAAGTCCTGGGTTTCTATGCTTCGCTCATACATTTTCTCAGCTGTATGAGCAGGAATACCAGCGGTTATTCCTATTTCTCTGCGGGTTCCCTTGATATCAATGGCAGCACTTTCCATGCCAAGTTCCGCCATCTGTACTGCCCACCGCGGTGCCGAACCGTTATGAGCAATCGAGAACCTTCCGCCTTGTTCTTTGACAAACTTGGCGAGAGCCAATGTCTCACGTGGAAACATACATGGATCTCCACCGGAGAATCGCACCACCTGATTTTTCGAAACCGCGTCCTTACACGCCGTCTCAACCTCCAAGGAAGGAATGTCATGTGCGACTATGACATTCCCCGCGAAATCCATGAACTGACAATCTCTCTTGCAGTAAGGGCAAGAGAAATTACATTTACCGAAGGAAATGATCCGACTCATGGCAACCGGCATTCCGAAAGCTTCATAAAAATAAAGCTTTCGGAATTCCTCCGTTCCGAGCATCTTCATAATGTGCTCCTTTTTTATCTATGAACCAACCACACCATGTGATGAGCTCAATAAATAGGAGAAACTCACGCATTCTCCTGTTTGCGACAGCCACCACAGCTGTAACCTGTCACTTATTTACCATGCAAAGTGACATGCATAAGTATTTTAAATAAGGTTACATAACCTTTGTTCGAATTTTACGCCGAAGCAATTTCCTCGAACACTTTCTGAGCGATGGTTTCATCCATCACTTCCCCACGCGGACTACCGGCAGCCTTGGGATGTCCAGCGAACTGGATACCCGCAACCGTCTTACCACCGTACGTGGCGGATGAGCTGGGCGAGCAGTAGATGCTCACAGACGCATAGTGCGTCCGGAAGACCACCACCACTTCCACCCCATCTTCGTACGGCCGGGACGGATCCAGCGGGTCATTCGCACCCACTGTCCACAGCCCGATCTTACCATCCGTCGAAACCGACTTCCGGCAATTCCGGTAAGTGGCTTCCGACGCCACCGTGGCGAAACGACCCGCCTCGATGATCTCGGTATCAGTCTTAGCCATCATGGCCTCGACCTGCGCCGTCACATCAATCGGTCCCGCTTGGTCTGGCCGGGGGAACTTCAGTCCTCGTGCAACCTCTCCGACGCCGACCATATACAACAGGGTGGTATCGAACTTGTTCGCACAGACCGAACTGCCGTTCAGGTCAATTTTCTCCATCAAGGAGAAGTCGACCTTCGGCAGTTCCCGTCCGCCCATCCGCAGAAGGCCAACAAAACAGTCGGCGTCAAGATGAGTAATCTCGACAACCGCCGCCTCGTCAACCTTTGTGATCCGCTCATCCCGGCAGGGGGCCGGGTTGGCCGAGTGGGCGCCGTGGTGGTCAAAGTTCTTGACCCCATCCGCCACACCGGCTTCAACCGAAAACCCCACTGCCGTGCTCTTCACCACAATCTGAACCTTCATAGCCTTCTCCTTCTACGTTTACCTATCAACCCACGAACCATTCATGAGTTGAATAAATAGGAGATTTTTACAGAATCTCCTTAACCGCCCACCACCACAGTGGGAACCTACCTCCTTTCTTTCTACCAACCTACACTGGAAGTGGTGATATGCCTACTCCGCGAGGAACCCTCCTCGCTCCACCACAAACTCCCAACCCCATGGTCATGAGGACAAACATCATTCGGCTCGTCAAGCATTTTCTCCAAAATTCCCTCCAGATCCATGGGCCATTCGGATTCCTTGGTCTTGATCACCTCAACCTTATTGCCATCTACTTTAATCGACACACCAACCCCAAAATTTCCGCCACAAACCCGGAACGTCTTCATAACCTTCTCCTATTTGGTGTAATTAACACCATTTTTTAATTGGAACTACAATCAAAACACCCGTTCTGATATTGCAATCCCTCTAGCATTACCGAATAAGAAATTTTCCGAGGAGAAACCTTTTTAAATTCTTAAGGTTTCACCTCCTAAAATTTTATTCAGTAAAGCAAAGAGGAATAACAAAATAAATATCCAAAACATTTACTTCATTCCTAACTTCGCTATTCAATTGTCAAACAACTTCCTTACTCTCTCCTCTGTCATTTTTATTCCTCTAAGACTAAAAATGGTTTTAGACGTAAGGACATTTTGAAACACAAGAGTGGTTAGCTTTTATGTTCCATCGATGTCCTGGCAATCATCTAAGATTACCCATCGGGCGATTGAACCAAGACCTTTAAGGTATAGTCCCTTTGATTAGAAAAAGGTTTCAATGCTTTTAATAATCACAGGACGTTCAATCATTTGAAACGAGACTTACAAAAGACTGTTTTACATCTTCACTCTCTCCTCTT
>CAZMDE010000191.1:0-4101 GCA_964564355.1 uncultured Bacteroidales bacterium
GGACTTACAGTTGGTGTCGGAATAGCATTAATAGTAATGCTTTGGTCTGTCTGGCTTGCTACAGAGCAACCATTACCATCCGTGTAATTTATTTTAACATGCCCTGTTCCGGCTGCTCCCCAGGTTATAGTAGCTGTATTATTCCCTGTGCCACCACCCGCAGTGATTGTTCCACCTGTAACAGTCCAAAGGTAATTTGACATGCTTGTCTGTGTTGTATAAACATTTCCTGTTGAATTTGCACAAACTGCTGAAGTCGGACTTACAGTTGGTGTCGGTAAAGGATTAATTGTCACATTCTTTACAGAAGGTGAGACTGCCGTGCATCCGTTAGCGTCCCTATAATTTACTGTTATTGTTTTTGCTCCTGATATATTCCAGGTCACAGTTACCTGGTAAGTGCCGCTGCCACCGGTTATTGTCCCTCCTGAAGGTATATTCCAGGTATATAAAGATTTGCCGGATTCTGTATAGTATACATTTCCTGATGAATTTAAACATACAGTTGTTGGTCCTGAAATTGAGGGTGTTGGTAGGGCATTAACCGTCAAAGTTGCTGGATTAGAAGTAGCTGAATTCGCACCACTGCAATTTGTAATTACACAACGATATTGATTATTATTATATGTTAAATCTGCATTTGTAATAATAAGTGTGTTTGTGCTCGGGTCTGAATTATTAGTAACTGCAGTTGTTCCATAAACACCTCCATTAGATAAGTTGTTCCAGGAACTGCCTCCGTTAGTGGAGACTTGCCACAGATAATTATATTTAGAACTTCCGTTAACTGTGACTGTCAAACTTGCAATTCCATTTCCGGAACAAAATGCAGATGGCGAATTTGGATTTGAATTTATGCTAACAGGAGTACAAGCTGCAGGTAATTCGAAAGCTCCTATAGTTGGTGGATTTGGTCTTGTTGTATTGAAAAAATCTGTTGTGACTGAATAGATGTAACAACCTGCACCTGGGACAGGTGAAGGATTTTGAATTCTAAGATCGGGTGTAATGCTTATAGGAGCAATAAAGTTTGGGTCAGCGCTGATAGAATTCTGGTCGAGTGCTGGAAAAGCAAGCTTCCAGGCACCTAATGTCGCATAATTAGCACCTGCATAACCGAACATGAATCCTGTACCTGTGCCATAAATATCATTACAATCGCTGGTAATATTAGTTGTGTTATTTAGATACATCCCGAAATGCGACCCGCCTCCTGTTGTCGTTCTGTTATTAACAAATATATTGTCTTTTATATAATTCTCATTATTCCAGCCGCTGTTACAGCCGCTTAAAATCCGGCAATAACAATAGGAATTTAATGTTGTATTATCGCTTCCTCCGATATAAACACTATTATGATATATATTAACATGCAGCCCCGTACCATTCCAATTATAATTATCCCATATCCCGAATATTGCTTCTTTCTTAACGGTTGTACCATCCATTTTATACCCAAAATCTATCATGTTGTTAGTAACATTGTGGGTGCCAACCTGTGCATCTGACAAATATATACCAGCCATACCTAAGAAATATGATACACTGCTGCCATATGTATCTGGAGCATAAAAATTGAATATTTTATTTGCATTTATGTTTGTTGTACTAGTATAAGTATTATCAATTATTCCAAAAATCCAGGATTTATTAGAACCACCTGTAACAGTAGAATTAAGTCCATAAATAGTATTATTTGATATAGTATGCGTTGTGTTAGTATTACTGCAAAGATATATTCCGGTTATTAATGGCATTTGAGATATCAAACCATAAGGAGAACATCCTCCTCCTTGCAAAATTACAGGCCAGTTTACTGAAGCTGCGTAATAATTGTTTGCGGTTGAAAGATTAAATATCTGATTATTTATTATAGTATTTTTACCAGTTACATAGCCGCCATTATATGCATAGATGCCTATAATACCGTTTTGGGAACTACCAGTACCTGTGTAATCATAATTTGAAGTGGCATTTGCTATTATATTTCCGTCAATTGTAACATTGCTTAATGGTGATTGAGGGCTTGAATTATAAATTCCTATGATATGCGCTACATTGCCACCATATATGCTGTTTGCTGATGTGCTGCTGCCTATTGTGTTTCCGCTTATAGTTGCTGAGGATGATGCAAATATGTATATTCCTCTGAATACTTGTGAGCCTGCTGTATAATTAAGCTTTATGTTCTGGATGGTATTATTTGATATTGTTGCTGACCCTGCATTTACGTAAATTCCTGCAAAAGAAAGAACATTTTGGTTCCAGTATCCTCTGAAATCCATATATCCTCCTCCGCATTGTGAGGACTGTCCGCCTATATAATTTCCTGAGAAAGTATTGCCTGTTGATGAGCTTCCTGCTGCGCAATATATTGCTGCAACTGTGTTTCCCATCATAATTCCAGTACCATAAAAGCTGTTATTGCTTATATTCCAGTTGCCCCCATTGCCGTTTGATGTAATACAAACTCCTGCATCTATTGGAAAAGAAGGTCCATTATGACCCTGAAAGTTATATATATTATTATTCAGAATGTTATTGGAAGAATTTATATATAACCCTGTCGAGCCGTTTGATAATATTCCAACATAAGGGTAGGTTGAATAATTCCCGATATTACAATATTGAATTGTATTATAGCTGTTACCTCCTGTTACAGTTGATGTGCTGAACTGTACAGTGCCGGTTTGCGGACTTGTATTTGTGCTGCTTCCCTGTACTGTTAAATACTGAAGTGTATTATAGGTTGCCCCATTAAGAAAATCAATTGTTGCATATGAACTGCTCCCGCTTGTTGTATTTTGTATCTGCCATTTAATGTTTGTCATATCTCCGGCACCTCCCGGTCTTCCGTCAAAGATCAGGTATTTTGTATTTGCAATGCATATTAGCCCAGGTCCTGATGTGCCGGCTCCTGATGTTGTTAGTGTTGACGAAACACCTGAGGCAGGTCTTATTGTAACGGTATTCAAACCATTAGTTATATTCTGGAATATTATTGGAAACGTTTCACCAGAACTGCCAACATAATTAGATTGCAATTCGAAAATTACATTGCCTGAGCATGTAGCACCATTTAATGCATTAGCAACTGCTGTAAGATTTGTGTAAGTTTGTCCCGGTCCTACAGGATAAGTTCCTGATAACTGTGCATATGTTATAATTCCAATAGATAAGAAAATAAGTAAAAGAATATATTTTTTCATATTCATGAAATTTTATAAAAATTAAATAGGCTTATAGAATGAAACTAATAAATCACATAATAATTATTTAAAATAAAACAATATAAAATTGTTGAAAATAATGCAAATATACGAATTTTAATGAATTTTATTAAATTTTTTGCCTTATAAATTATTTAATTAATTTTGCTGCTATTCAATGTTTAATCCAATTATTTAAAGATTTACAACAAATGACGTTTTCCCTTGCAATAAATACTATTTACTTAATGTATTAATAACTTACTAAATTATTGACCCCATGAAAAAATTAGCAATTTTTTTAATTTTGAATGTTTTAATACTAAATTTTGTTTTCTCGCAAGCTGGTGTGTCTGTTAATACTACGGGCAACCCTGCTGATAATTCTGCAATGCTTGATGTTTCAGCTAATGGGAAAGGTTTGTTGATACCCCGAATTTCTACTGCTAATCGACCTGCAAATCCTGTCGAATCTCTGCTTATTTACAATACGGATACTCAGTGCTTTGAGGCTTATAATGCCACCACATCTCAATGGGTTAATATTGCTTGTCTTGGCAGCACTATTGGAGGCTGTCCAGGTTTTTCCACTGTAACCGACATTGACGGAAATGTTTATAATACTGTACTTGTCGGCACTCAATGCTGGATGAAAGAAAACCTTAAGACCACTAAATATAAAAACAGTACAGCTATTCCAAATGTAACAGACGATGTAACCTGGGCTGCAATTACGACAGGAGCTTATTGTAATTATGACAACACTAATGCAAACTCAAACACTTATGGCAGATTATATAATTGGTATGCAGTTAATAATGCTAATGGGATTTGTCCCTCTGGCTGGCGTGTACTAAGTGATACAGACTATATTCAAATGGAGGAAAGCTTG
>CAZMDE010000191.1:4111-5516 GCA_964564355.1 uncultured Bacteroidales bacterium
CTGCTGGCGGATGCTCAGGTGCTGAAGGTTGGAATGGCACAAATGAAGGTGGTAAGCTAAAAGAAGACGGGACGTCGCATTGGAAACCCACAAATAACTGTGGAGGAACATGCAATACCAGCGGTTTCACCGCCCTTCCTGCCGGTTATCGCGGTGGTTTCGATGGGTCTTTCAAGGATGTTAATAGTGTTGGAGCCTGGTGGACATCAACGTCTTACGATTCAACATTTTCATGGTACCGCATTTTGTACTATGACTTCTCAAGTGTTTGCAGAAACTTTCTCAATTATAACTTCGAAGTAATGGGATTAAAAATGAATGGTTATTCATTACGCTGCGTTAAGAATTGATATAATAAATAATATTAAAACCCATGAAAAAACTATCAATCTTTTTACTGTCAAATTTAATATTTATAAATTTTACTTTTTCTCAATCTGGTGTATCAATAAACACAACAGGTAATCCTGCAGACAACTCGGCAATGCTTGATGTTTCAGCTACCGGCAGAGGTTTGTTGATTCCCCGCATTTCTACAGCTAATCGTCCTGCTAATCCTGTTGAATCACTGATTATATACAATACCGATACACAGTGTTTTGAGGCATACAATGCAAACACATCTCAATGGATTAGTATTGCTTGTCTTGGTAACAGTAGCAGCGAAGGTTGCCCGGGTTTTCCTACTTTAACAGATATTGACGGAAATGTTTATAATACTGTTCTCATAGGTACACAATGCTGGATGAAGGAGAACCTGAAAACCACTAAATATAAAAACAGCACAGCAATTCCAAATGTAACTAATGATGCAACCTGGACTGCTCTTACAACAGGAGCATATTGTGATTACAACAACACTCCTGCTAATTCAAATATTTATGGCAGATTATATAATTGGTATGCAGTTAGCAATGTTAATGGGATTTGTCCCAATGGCTGGCGTGTGCCAAGTGATGCAGATTATGTCCAAATGGAAGAAAGTATGGGGGTATGCACTGGTACTGCAGTTGGATGCTCCGGTGCTAAAGGTTGGAACGGTATAAATGAAGGTGCTAAGCTGAAAGAAGACGGAACCTCACATTGGAAACCTGCAAATAGCTGTGGAGGAACCTGCAACAGTTCAGGTTTTACTGCCCTTCCTGCCGGCTACCGTGGCTGGGACAATGGGTCCTGGTGGGACATTAATAAGGTTGGTGTCTGGTGGACATCAACTTCTTACGATGCTACGTTTTCATGGTACCGTATTTTAGCAGCTACAAATACTAACTATGTAAGGAATTACCTGAACTATAACTATCTTGTTATGGGTTACAAAATGAATGGATATTCATTGCGCTGTCTTAAAAACTAAGTAGTCTGTTTTTTAATAAATGTTTGCTGATAACTGAAAACTTATTGCTGT
>CAZMDE010000192.1:0-5507 GCA_964564355.1 uncultured Bacteroidales bacterium
ATTCAGTTAGATACTTTCTTGTATGGAAATATAAAATAGGTTGTTACTGGATTTCACAAAAGAAAGTATTAAATTAAATAAAATTAAAAAAAACCTTATTCATTTTCTATTACTTATAAATAAGTCAACTTCGAGAATAGTGCGGGTTAAATGAGTCAATGGTACGGGGGAACACTGAAAGGGAAGCGATGGTGCAGCTATAGTACACCTATATAACACCGATAATTAAGGGATTTGAATAAATGCTTTGGTCATGGCTGTAAGACCAAAAATATTTGTGATTATGCCGAAGTTATATTTTGTCATTTCAAATTAAGTTTAAGAATCAAGCAAAAAACAAATACAAATACACAAAAAAAAATGAACACGATATAACATAAATAACAACTGCAATATATCAATTTTTAATGGCTCGTAACCCTTATAAACATTAGCAGTAGCTTTCTCTATACCTTGTGTCACCCTGGCAATCTATTCTATTTTGTTCATAAATCAGTAAATGAGTGAATTAATATGTTAGTTTTGATTTATTAATTGTTGATAGTTCTTTGTTAATTAATATTATTTGCAAAACAAAAATAATTTAAATTTGTATCTTTATATTTTAAAATTTAGTACTTCATATTATTTTAATTGTAAAAGGTTTGACTGATATTTCATGAAAAAATTAATTTTACTTACGACTTACTTATGTTTTGCAACTGCTTTATGGTCTGCACCGCCGGATGAAGGAATGTGGCTGCCAATGTTTATCAATCGTCTTAACTATGTTGATATGCAGAAGATGGGTCTTCACCTTACTACAGAAGAGCTATATAACATTAATAATTCAAGCTTAAAAGATGCAATAGTAATGCTTGACGGGGGTCAGTGCACAGCAGAAGTTGTATCTCCTGAAGGATTGATATTTACAAATCATCACTGTGGTTATGAGGCAATTCAAGCTCATAGCTCTATTGAACATGATTACCTGACAAACGGATTCTGGGCAATGGATAAGAAAGATGAGCTTAAAAATGAAGATATGACAGTTTCTTTTCTTATAAGGATGGAAGATGTTACAGATAAGGTGTTGAAAGAAGTAAAAGACACCATGTCAGAGTATGACAGAAATGCAGCAATAAATAAAGTCATTTCAAAAATAGAAAAGGAAGCAGAAGAAAGCGGAAAATATGAAGCGTCTGTAAAAAGTTTCTTTGATGGGAATGAATTTTACATGTTCGTTTACCAGACATACGAAGATATTCGACTTGTTGGTGCGCCTCCATCTTCTATCGGTAAGTTTGGCGGAGATACTGATAACTGGATGTGGCCAAGGCATACAGGTGACTTTTCAATTTTCAGGATATACACAGGAGCTGATGATAAGCCTGCTAAATATTCAGAAAAGAATATCCCTTTAAAAACCAAACATTTTCTGCCAATATCACTTAAAGGAGTTAAAAACAATGATTTTGCAATGGTATGGGGATATCCCGGTAAAACTGACCGTTATTTGACTTCTGAGGGCGTAAAAGTTATTCTTGACCAGACAGCACCTGCTATAATTAGCATCAGAGATAAAAAGCTCAAACTGATGAAAGAGGATATGGATGCTGACCCAAAAATAAAAATCAAATACGCTGCTAAATATTCTCAAACAGCTAATTACTGGAAGTATTACATTGGTCAGTCAAAAGGATTAAACAGCTTAAAAGTTTATCAGAAAAAGAAAGACATTGAAAACAATTTTAATAATTGGGCTAATAATGACCCGAAAAGAAAAACCATATATGGAAATGTAATAAATGACTTTGCATCATCTTATAAAGAGATTGAAAATAAACAATATGATAAAAGATTAAATTATTACCAGGAATTATTGACTGGCGCAGAAGCTCTGTATTTCAGCTTCAAGCTACAGGGTATGGGCTTTAGTTCTATTATAGATGAATATAATAAATCAAAAGACAAAAAAACATTTAAAGATATAAAAGAATCAGCAAATAAATTCTATAAGGATTACAATATGTCTACTGATAAAAAAATATTTGCTGCTATGATGGAGATGTTTTATAAAAATATTCCCAAAGAATTTCATCCTGATATATTTGAGACAATTGTAAAAAAATATAAAGGTGATTTTAAAGAATACGCGGATTATGTTTACAATAAATCAATATTCGGAAGCGAAGAAAGTTTCAATAAATTTTTAAATAAACCAAAAGCCAAAAGGATAAAGGAAGATCCAATATCAATAGTAATGACTTCAATTATTGGAGGATATTTTGATATGAGTGCACAACAAGGTGATGTAAATAAAAAACTAAAAATCACCAAAAGGTTATTTGTAAAGGGATTGAAAGAGATGACGCCAAATAACAAATTTTATCCTAATGCCAATTCAACAATGAGGATGTCTTATGGAAAAGTCATGGATTATGATCCTGCAGATGCTGTTCATTATGATTTTGAAACAACCCTTAAAGGGCTTATAGATAAAGAAGACCCAACTAATGAAGAGTTTATAGTTCCAGAAAAACTTAAGGAATTATTTGAAAAGAAAGATTTTGGCAGATATGCTGAGAACGGTAAAATAATTACATGTTTTATTGCTAATCTTGACATTACCGGAGGTAATTCAGGAAGCCCGGTTATTAATAGTGATGGAGAACTGATAGGTATAGCTTTCGATGGAAACTGGGAAGCAATGAGCGGTGATATTGCTTATGAAACTTCTTTACAAAGGACTATTTGCGTAGATATTCGCTATGTTATGTTTATTATTGATAAATATGCAGGAGCAACAAACCTGATTAAAGAGATGACCTTTAAACAGTAAAAAATTCAATAAAAAGCAAAAACTAAAAAAAGAAAAATGGATAATGATTATTTAGTTGATGAAGAAGAATATGAAGAGATTGGGCTTGTAAGAGAGAGGAGAAAAAAATTAATTATAACTGCGATTAATTCTACTGTCCTTTATCTTATTGCCTATTTATTCGTATATTTATTCTATTACATTATTCTAATTAACAGGGCGTCTGACTTTGGAGTAATAGCAAAATTATACTATTGGAAAATAGGCTGGCTAACCCATCCTGATTCACCAAACTGGTATCAATACTCAATAAAACACATTTTTAGTATAGGTCCTTATTCTTGTTTTATCTTAGCTATATTATTTATAACATTTTATATAACCAGGCGGAATAAAAGAGGACTACTTCCTCTTTTGTTTATCTGGCTTACTTTTCATTGTTTAAATATGTTTTTTGGTTCGATAATAATAGGTTTATTGACTACAATAAACTATCCCTATACAAGCCAGATATTAAAAACCATCTCTGACTTTCTGTTTTTCACAAAAGATGCGGCCTACTGTAGTCAGGGATTTGGTTATGTTGCCGACTGGTTATATTTTACTAATAAAATAAAAATAACTTTATTTATATCCTGTTTTTTAGTTTCAATGCTTTTAGGATTTTTCTCAGCCAAATTCTTTTTAAGGAGTGCTCACTCTATATCTTTAATCAACGGCAGGCAAAACAGACAAGTAACAATAATCTTTCAAACTATTATACCATGGCTATTAGCCTCTTTGTTTCTTTTACTCATTAAATTTCCTCATGATACAAGATATGAGATTTATTTTTACCTAACAATGCTAATTATGATTTCTCCTGCATTGTTGAATGTATTAAGAGACCCCGAATCATTCAGGCAATTACTCATACTGAAACAACCGAAAGCATTAGAAATAGCAAAACCATATTTATTCACAATGTTAATTAGTTATCTTGTTTTCAGAATAGTTTTAAGTTTTGGAATTTTTGTCTCATTTTAATTTAATTTAATAATAAAAAATGAATTATGATCTTATAGTTATAGGAAGTGGTCCCGGAGGATATGTGGCTGCAATAAGAGCTTCACAGTTAGGGATGAAAGTTGGAGTCGTAGAAAAAGCTGAACTGGGAGGTATTTGTCTAAACTGGGGTTGTATTCCAACAAAATCGCTTTTAAAAAGCGCACAAGTATATCAGTATATAAAGCATGCTGAAAACTATGGTATTAAAATCAATGAAGATGTAAAACCTGATTTCGGTAAAGTAATTGAAAGAAGCAGAAGTATTGCAGACAGTATGAGCAAAGGAATTCAATTCCTTTTTAAAAAAAACAAGATAGAGATTATACAGGGTTTTGGAAAGTTAACTAATTCTAAAACTGTTGAAGTAACGGATAGCAGCGGCAGTAAAACAAACCACAATGCAGCTCATATCATTCTTGCTACAGGCGCCCGTTCTCTTCAAATCAAAGGTTTAGAGCAGGACGGCAAACAAGTAATCGGATACAGAGAAGCATTAATACTGCCTAAATTACCTGAATCAATGATTATTGTAGGTTCAGGTGCGATTGGTTCTGAGTTTGCTTATTTTTATAATTCTATGGGAACCAAAGTAACTCTGATAGAATTATTACCCACTATTGTTCCTTTATGTGATTCAGAAGTATCAAAACAGTTAGCCCGTTCGTTTCAAAAGGCAGGTATAAAAGTTATGACTGAGGCTACTGTTAAGAGTATAAACAAAACAGAAAACATCTGCCAGGCTGTTGTGCAAACTAAGAAAGGAGAAGAAATTATTGAAACCGAGATAGTTCTATCAAGTGTTGGCATTGCGCCTAACTTAGAAGGCATAGGGATTGAAGAGATGGGTATAGTTCTTGATAAAAAGAAAGTTAAAGTTGATGAATTTTACAGGACCAATGTTGAGGGTATTTATGCTATAGGAGATATAGTTCATGGACAGGCATTAGCTCACGTAGCCTCTGCAGAGGGTATTGTGTGTGTTGAGAAAATAGCAGGCAAAGACCCTGAACCAATTAATTATAATAACATCCCTGAATGTATTTATTGTACACCAGAAATTGCTTCAGTTGGATTAACAGAAGATAAAGCAAAAGAAGCAGGTTTGGATTACAAAATTGGCAAATTCCCTTATTCCGCATCCGGCAAAGCAAGTGCCGCGGGCAATAAAGAAGGTTTTGTCAAATTAGTAATTGATAATAAATACGGCGAAATATTAGGAGCACATTTCATAGGAGATAACGTTACAGAAATGATCTCAGAGATGGTAATAGCTAAAAAGCTTGAAGCTACAGGGTTTGAGATAATGAAATCCATTCATCCTCATCCAACAATGTCTGAAGCAATAATGGAAGCTGCTGCACAAGCCTATGGAGAAGTTATACACATATAATTCGTTAATTTGAAAGCTTACCAGTGAACCGATTAACAAATGAACTATTGAACCTATGAATAAATGAACAGATTAAAAAGCGATATAAAGACAGAGCCTCCAAAAGCAAGCTCCCAAAAAGCTGCAAAGAATAAAAAGAAGAAAAACTCTTCAGGAAATATCCTTACATCTGTTCGCAATTTCTTTGTTAATGAAAAATTTCATAAAGTAACAGGAGTTTTTTTTATTCTCTTTTCTTTTTTCTTACTGGTTTGTTTTACCTCTTATTTA
>CAZMDE010000193.1:0-5494 GCA_964564355.1 uncultured Bacteroidales bacterium
TTGTTGATTTTGTTTTTACTGTAAATGTTATACAATCATCAACACATTTAGTTCCACCCTGGGGTTGCTGACAAATAACAGGTGGTTTCTTCACTATAAGAACAGCAATACAGCTTCTTTCACTTCCGCATTCATTGCTAACTAAAACGCTGTAATAACCTTCATCTGTCATTAATACAGGATTTTTAGTATAAGAAGAATTAGTAGCTCCAGGTATAAGTGTAAAGTTTTTATACCACTGATAAGATAATGTACCGCTTCCTGTAGCAGATACAGTAAAAGTAACACTTGAGCCTACACATCTTCCGGCACCCTTGGGATGCTTTGTAATAACCGGGGGCTTTGTAATTGTAAGCAATGCTCCGTCAGATGTAACCTTTCCGCAAGAATTACTAATAATAACTCTGTAAATATTTCCATTCTTGGAATACCTGCCGGCAACACATAATTTTGCTGTTTTAGCTCCGCTGTAGTCACCACCATTATGAATATTTACTCCATTTTCCTGCCATTGATAGGATAAATTAGCTCCTGTAGCAGTTACGCTGAAACATGCACTAGCACAATCAGATGGTGGAGGACATGTTCCGCATTTAGGTGTATTTGCTGATTTACATTCACACTGAGAAACAGGTAAAGGCTGTACACTTATTGTTGGTTGAGTACAAACTTTAAGTTTTGTGCTGCATGGTTCTGCATTACCACATTTACTTGATACGAGAACACTTACATATTTATCATTATCAGCTAATGTTATAATACGTTTATATCGACTCTTGGTTGCTCCTGATATATGTTCACCGTCAAATTTCCACTGATAAGAAACATGTGTTCCAGTTGCTGATGCACAGAATGTAGCTTCTTCACCTGGATTAACATTTGTAACTGCTGGTAAAGAACAACAGAATTTAAGTTTTGGTTCAATAGTTAAAGTAGCATTACGGCTTGTAACACTTCCGCAAGAATTGCTAACTATAACGTAATATGTGCAGTTTGCATCAGCTTGGGTTATATTTGGAATCACGTAAGTTGAAGCTGTAGCACCTAATATTATTTCACAAGGATTATTATCTCCGCAATCATTGCATGTGTTTTCATTACAATCACCCCACCATTGGTTCCATAAATTCCACCAGTCATTGTAGCTAAAATTATTACATTCATTACAATCATTGCATGAATTACATTTCTTTTGCTGACATTGTTTGCAATGTTTCCATTTCTTCCATTTATTGCATTTTTCACAATGAGTATCAACGCCAGTATTATTCTTGCAACATTTAAACCACTGATAGCTTAATGTAGAAGTACCCTGAGCAACTGAAGTAAATGTTACAGACTGACCTAGGCAAGCGCTCTGGTCTTCCGGACCTGTTACTGTTGGAGGTGTACACAAATTAATATTAAGTTTTGTACAGCAAGCTTGTGCATTACCGCATTTGCTTGTTACAACAACACAAATATCTTTATTATTATCATCTGCTGTAATAGTGCGTGTATAGCAGCTATTTGTTGCACCTTCAATATTTACGCCATCAAATGTCCATTGATAAGAAACAAGTGTTCCGGTTGCTGTTACACATAATGTAACATCTTCACCAGGATTAGCTTCTGTAACTTCAGGTAATGTACAGTTAAAATTAAGTTTTGGCTCAACTGTAAGAATTACTGAAGCATCTACAGCTTGTCCGCAACGTGGATCATTATCAATATTAACTGTATAATTATATATACCTTCAATTGTTGGTTGAACATAGAGACAATTTGAGTTAGTTCCTACAGGTGATCCGTCTAAAGACCATTCATATATAAATGGTGTATTAAATGGTGCCGGATAAACACAAAGTTCTACATTATCTCCAACACATGCTGTCTGAGGAAGTATTTCTTCAAATGAAGGAGGAGTACATGGGTGACAAATTAATGCCTTTTCACAAGTTAATGTTGTTCCGCAATAATCTGTCATAGTTACCTTATATATTCCTGCGTCTTCACAATTGTTTGTAATAAATGTGAGTGTTGAAGATGTTTCTGTATTAACTATTTCTGCACTAACAGGTACTGCTCCACCATCTTTTGTCCATGTAAATGACAATGGTCCGGGTCCTGAACCTGTTGCAGTAAATGTATATGTGTGAGAAATAACTCCACTAAATAATTCATTAAATGGTTCTACATTAGATGTTAATTCACAAGTAAGAGTTGGATTTTCGTTTACTTTAACAACTATATCATCTATAGCACTACATACTGTTGTAAATGAAATATCATCTAACCCAAAATCATTACCACCTGCAATAATATTTTGATTTACAATTCTAATATCAGCAGTAGTAGCTGAGCCTGAATTCCAAACTGCATAAAACTGTAACCATGGGTTAGTATTTCCAACCATAGGAAGGGGTGTAATAACAGGTCCAATAAGAACATTATTAATTGAAAAAGCAAGGTTTGCTAAACTTGCAGGATTAATTGAGCTAATCCATGTAGAAAAATAATAAGTAGTGTTTGGAACAACAGCTACTGACTTTCCCCAAACTTTAACTCCGGCAGTAGTTGCACCGTTAACAGCCATAAATTGCCCGCTACCTCCGTGACCAGTCCCATAAAAACTTGGGTGGTAATTGGTTGGATAATGAGGGTCAGAAGTTACTGAATATCTTCCCTCAGGCCATAAACCAGAAGATGTATTACCCGGTATATATGGTGTATTTACATAACCATAAGCACTTGTAAACCCGGTATTGCCAGCTTCAAAATTACCATTCGGAACTAATTCTCCGCTTGGGCTAAATACAGTTACAGTATAAGTTGTAGTTACTGTAGGAGAAGCAACCGGATTAGAAATGTTTGGATTCGATAGTCCAGTTATTGGAGACCATGAATACAAAGTTCCACCTGTTGCGTTCAACTGGGTACTTGCATTTTTGCAAATTGACACATCATCACCAGCATTTGGTATTACCAAACATGGTGGTGGAGCTTGCCCATTAGTGTTTATGGTTGCAAAAACAACCATTAGTATTACAAACACACTAATCAAAGCCCTTTTCATAGTAATTTTCATCAAATTACTTAAAAGTACACTTTTTTTCATAAAATTTAATATTTAGTTAATAATTAGGTTTTTAAGATTTCTATTTTAAAATTGATTGATATAAACTAATGTATTTCAATCATTACAATTAAATGCTTTTTTAAGATTTTAAAGTATATTTCCAAAAATGTAAATCTTTCATTATGTTTATTAAGAATATATTGTTATTTTTGTTTAAAATATTCAATATTTCAAATAAATTTAATCTATATGTAATTTCAACAATATAATGTTTAATTTTTTCGACAAAAGTAAATAATAAAAAAATACAGAAGCAAGTTTTTGTTGAAAATATTTGTTAAATTTACTTAAAAATAATCATAAAAAATAAACAATATTCTTAAAATTATACACATGAAAAAATTATCAATAAATTATAGTGCAATGAATCAGCAATATAAATATTTATTATGTATTACTATGTCCAATTTTTGGACAAAAAATCTGTTTTTGGAATAAAGAAAATTATTAAAAAGTTTTAAACAAATAAATTTTAATTTAATTAAAACCATTTATTGTTTGTGATTAAACACTAAGTATAAATACGTATTTATTTATCATAACACTACGTAATTATACTAGGTTGTGGTTAAAATAATTCAATTAATTCCTACAATAAAATTTAAGAAATCCATTAAAAATTGATTGATAAATATAAAGAGATTGAGACCTTTTCCTTAATTATCAATAATTTAATGAGAAGTATTTATTATATTAAAATTAGAATAGTTTGGTTTTATAGTTTTAAAATATTAACTCTTGTCAGATTTCCCATATCAAGCACCATTAATAAATTAGGGTTTTCAACTTAAGGGATTGTTTTTAAATTAATATTAAAGATTATGTTTTCAAAATATAATATTTTTGTAGTATAAAGTATAATGTCCCGTTTAAAGCAACAGTTTAAAAATTATTTTTCTTTCTCTCATTCGGAATTAATAAGCGTTACCATTTTTATTTTTTTAATTATAATAATATTTATTCTACCATATATTTACAACTACTTCAAAAAGGAAGAAAAAACAAACTTTACTGAGTTTGACAAACAGATAAAAATATTTGATAGTGTGATTAATAAAGCTAATGATACAACAAGATACAGTTATAAAACCACAAACAATAGAAAGCAGATCTATAATAACAAGCAGCAAGCTAAATCCACCAATCAAAAAATCAAATATTTTAACAAGTATTATTTTGTTGTGGAAATTAATGCTGCCGACAGTTTTGCCCTTATGAGATTAAAGGGTATAGGGCATTCATTTGCAAAAAGAATAATTAATTACAGGAAGCTGCTTGGAGGATATTGCAAGAAAGAGCAGTTACTTGAGGTATGGGGTATTGACTCAGCAAGATTCAATTTGATAAAGGAACACATCATAGTCAATATTGATTCTATCAATAAAATAAACATTAACAAAGCTACGTTTAAGAAATTATTAAAGCATCCATATTTGAATTATGATATTGCATTAGGGCTTGCAAATTACAAGAAAATACATGGTGATTTTAAGGATATTGCTGATGTAAATAAATGTTCTGCAATTAATGACAGCATTTTCGAGAGAATATCTCCTTATATAGATGTTAAATAAAAAATGACATTTAATTACTTATAATTTAGTAATTTTGCCGGCTAATAAATTAATATGATTATGAAAATTTTTATCAAACCTTTAATATTATTGTTTTTTCTAAGCAATTTGAATGCATCTTTATTCAGCCAGACAAGTAAGGCAAGCGGAGATAAACTTAACCCTAAAGAAGACAAAATTCAATGGCTTACTTTTGCAGAAGCAGTAAAGCAGAATAAAAAGAAACCTAAGAAGATATTTATGGATGTTTATACTGACTGGTGCGGCTGGTGTAAAAAATATGATGCAGTTACATTTTCTCATCCATTAATAGCCAAATATATTAATGAAAACTTCTATGCTGTTAAATTTGACGCAGAGATGAAGGAAGCAGTTAGCTTTAAGGGAAAGACGTATATAAATCAAAATCCAAATGGCAGGAGACAATCGCACGATCTTGCAATCTATTTATTAAAAGGCCAGATGTCTTATCCTACTGTTGTTTTTCTTGATGAAAAGATGGATTTATTATCAGCAGTACCCGGCTACAGAGGACCAAAAGACTTTGAGAGTGTAATCAATTTTTTTGGCAGCAACGCCTACAAGAATAAAGATTTTGAAGATTATATCAATAACTTTAGAGGAAAGATTGCTGAATAACAAAAGCTAACACCTTAAAACACTAAACTGCTAGCTCTAACATTAATATAATTGCTATAACCTTGAGCATTTCATCACTTTTTAAAGGTTTAGCAAGATGGTCATCACAGCCAGCATCGAGTATTTCCTGTTTTTCACTTGCCATAGCATAAGCAGTTTCAGC
>CAZMDE010000194.1:0-5462 GCA_964564355.1 uncultured Bacteroidales bacterium
TACGGTTATTACATAATCAAACTCCTGAGATAAAAATTCATCTACATTTTTAGGTCTGTTTTTACTTAGGTCGATTCCAACTTCTTTCATAACCTTTATGGCATTGGGATTGACATCACTTTCAGGCTTTGTCCCTGCAGAATATACTTCCAGGTTTTTATCAAAAGATTTGAGAAACCCTTCAGCCATCTGACTTCTACAGCTATTTCCTGTACATAATATCAAAATCCTTTTACTCATAAATTCTAATTTGATGATTTGATAATAATTAATTGTTACTAATTAGCTTTCCTTCATCCAGATGTATTCTGTAATTACCGAATTTAGCAGCTTCAGGGCTATGCGTAACCATAAGAATAGTTATGTTTTCTTTTTTATTTATATCATTTAAGAGAGATAGAATTTCAAAAGACAAATTAGGGTCAAGATTACCTGTTGGCTCATCAGCAAGTATTATCTGTGGTTTGCTTGCCAAAGCCCTTGCAATAGCTACCCTTTGCTGTTGACCGGCTGAAAGCTGACGGGGAAAATGATTCATCCTGTCTTTTAATCCAACCTGTTCAAGTAAATGATTAGCATGTTCTTTTTGCGTATTCTTATCTTTAATTCGCAATGCCAGGGCAAGTTGGATATTTTCAAAAGCATTCAGATAAGGTATCAATGCAAAGTTCTGCATAACAAACCCGATGTTCTCGCTTCTGAAATTTGCAAGCTCATTATCATTATCTGTATCTAAAACTTTTCCATTGATTTTAATAATACCTGAAGTTGGCTTTAGCAATCCACCTAATATCAGTAACAATGTTGTTTTCCCTGAGCCCGAAGCTCCTGTAATTGTCACAAAAGTACCTTCCGGAATATCAAATGACACATCTTTGATTGCATAAATAGAAGAACCATTATTTTTATATTGCTTTGTTAAACCTTCTGTCTGTAAAATCATTTCTAAACCTCCTGCATATTAGAGAATGGCTCAATTTTCCCGGCAAGATAAGCAGGTATCAAAGAACCAGTCACTGAAATTATTAATGAAAGCATTACTGACCAGGCAAGTAATACAGGAATTGGATTTACATCAATACCTGCAAAATATGGACCTAAAATTATTGCAGCAATCGTACCTATAATATAACCAAAAATCCCTCCCAGAATACCCAATATCACTGCTTTTAAGATAAGCATATAATATATCTGGGATTTCTTATAACCTATCATTCGCATTATTCCTATTTCTTTTCTTCTTTCATTCACGTTGCCCCAGATGTAGTTACCTATGGAAATACCACCAACAAAAAGTATTATAATTAAAAAGACAAGCGATACCTTGTTCATCATGCGATTGGTTTCAATCTGGGTAGATACTATCTGACCAATAGTAGTGATGCGGGTATCTGGAAGAATATTTCTTAACTTACCCAGAAGACCACCGGATATTTCACTGCAGCAGCCCATGATTTCAATTGCACTAACCTGTTCGCCGGTTCCCAGCAATTGCTGAACACTATGAAGATTAGCAAAGATGCGGTCATCATCAATTGTTCCTGTCTCAGGCAGCACCTTAACAACTTTAAAATCTTTGGTCATTATTTTGAATGTACTTTTTTCAGTAAGCTTCAAGCGCTTTGCAACAAGTGAACCGGCATAGCAGTCAAACCCTTCAAGAGTATCAATAGCTTTTCTTTGCAGCTTTGGGTCTGTATTGGCAGTTTTCGGTGAAGGAGTACAGCTTGCTTTTAAATCAGCTCCTAATAGACCTGATTGCTGCCAGATAGGTTTAGAAGCTATCTCGCTTTTAGGCAAAATACCGGTAAGTACAATATTCTCATTACCAACTTTTATCCTTCTGCTAAGCTTTGGTGACAGATTATCAACTCCCGGTAAAGTAGAGCTGACTATCCTTTCAACATAACTTTCAGGAAAAGTAGGAGCATCAATATCAGCAGTGTAGTAATTATCAATAGAAGCTGCCTGGGGTAAAACAAGTATATTAGCACCAAGATTATCAAGATTAACTGCTACTGCTTTTTCCGTTACAACTGAAACAGAGCGTATACCAACTATTACTCCAATGCCAAGAGTAATAGCTACAAGACCTGATATCAGCTGCGATTTGCGATGCCAGAGTTCTTTAATTACCAAATTATTTAATCTCATATTCTGAACTATTTCTTTGGACCGCAACCCTTAGCACCAGCTCCACACGCACCAGGAGCGCAACCTCCACCTCTGTTTACCTTTGTAGCTGCTGCTGCAAGAGTTTTAACGTCTGTTGTACTGTCGAACTTTCCTGTAATTTGTCCCTGACAATTTGTAACCACAACAACTGATGAATTTAAAAGACCGTTCACTCCTATCTGTGTTAAAAAATTCTTTTCTTTTTGATCATCAGCATCAATTTCAACTATAATTGCATTATTCTTTAACTGAGTCAAGGTTGATTTGCAATTTTCAACAGCTTTAGCTTTATCATTAAATGATTTCCTTGATACAATTACAAATACAGCCTTTTTGTCATTTATCGCCTGCAAAACCTCAGCTTGCTTTGGAGCCGGAATAGTTTTTATAAGAGCATCTGCCGTAGCTTCAATATCTCTAAAACCACCAACAACAACCCCGTTGGAAGCAATAACAAGTATAATTGGCAATGGTGCTCCTGCTAATCCGAATTTATTTACCAAATCAGCATTTGCTTCATCATCCCTTATCATTGTTATTATTATTGAGTTTTTTTCACGTTTAATTGCTTCTTTGGTAACATTTAATGCTTTTTCAACAGCAAGTCCCTTTTCTGTTACTATTAAAAAAACTGTTTTCTTTGCTTTCTTTGCATTATTCAACTCTTCCTTTAATGTTATTGCATTAGCAAAAGAGCTTAAACCCAATGATAAAACCATCAATATTACGATTGATTTTAAACTAAAAATTGATTTACATTTCATAATAAATAATATTTAAATTAATAATTAAAATTAACAGTTATCTTTATCAGTAACAGTATTCGAAAAAAAATCTTCGAACATTGCTTTTACTTTTTTCATATTAGAATTGCAAACGCAATAATTGACCTTCAATCCGTCTATTGTACCTTTAATTAATCCAGCTTTTTTCAGTTCCTGCAAATGCTGAGAAACAGTTGTACGGCTCAAAGGGATTTCATTTGATATATCGCCTGATATACATGTCTTTTGTTTAACAAGATACTCAATTATTGCCAGTCGTGCAGGATGTGACAAAGCCCTGGCAATTTTAGCCATTTCCTGTAATTCTACTTCAAATACTTCGCACTTTGCATACATATAATTTAGTTGTTAGTTATTAGTTTATAGTTGATAGATAATATATATATTACGACTATTAATTCAGTTTATACGATTAAAATATGTTTAACGTTGCAAACATACGACATATTGTTTAATCTGCAAGAAAAAATAAATTAATTTGATAATTTGGAAATTTGATAATTTGGAAATTTATTCGCTATCTAATTTATAAATTAAGGAGCTCATGAGACCGCTTCGCTTAGTTGATGATTTGGTAATTTATTCGCTATTTAATTTATAAATTAAGGAGCTCATGAGACAGCTTTTCTCAGTTAACTGGAAATCAGTAAAGTAAATAAAATTCTTTGGTAAGTCAACACTATTTAGACACTAAAGATAAACCATTGAATGACTGAGTAATAACCATGGGTCAAGGCTGAGGCAAGGCTGAGACAAAGCTGAGGCAGGGCTAAGACACTGCTCGGAAAGAAAGAGAGGTTTCAATTATAGGTGTTGAAATACCTGATATAGCAGAGATTACCTTAAATCTGAAAGCGATTTTAAAATTTGAAGGAGTAATAGTATTAGTCAAAAACACTGAATTATAGAGTTTTAGAATCGAATCGCCTGATTTAAACGAACTATCAATATAGCCAATCTGGCGAAACCATGTGTCTTTGAAATAGAAAATTGAATTCTTCAGGAAATTAGTGGCGAAAATCAATATTCTCGTATCACCGTCTAGTTCAGGTTTAAAGAAGAAGTCAATATATTCGAGATTTCTATTTTCAGCAAATGCAGTAAATTTAAACTGTCCTATGTTCTGAACGGACTTATTTTTTGGAGGGTCGAGATTGACAGGAAGTCCTATTGACTTAAGATTAAAATTGTGATTGGTAAAAATATCACGTGGAGCAGGATTATAAGTATTCCCGGAAGTATCTTTACTTTTGAACTTTTCTGCATATTTAGTCCAGGCAGCATATTGTTCATCAGAAAGCTTATATGACCATATTTGAGAAAGGGCGGACATAGTGCTTCTAACCCTACTCAAAGCAGGAGATTCTCTTCTAACAGGCATAGATCTAAGGGTTGTATAAGGACCGTACCTGTTTTCTGAAAATACGATTCCACCAATTTTACCCCTCTGACGAGGCAAGAACGGAGTTTTAGAATATTTTGCCATATTTTAAGAAGTTAGAAGTTAGACATTAGAAACTAGAAAATACAAATACCAAATATTAAGTATCAAGAAGTGTACCAATTTTAGTTGTTAGTTGATCTTACATAAAATTAAAATACAAACATATAATAACAAAAGTTTCTCTATAATTATATGTTGCGAATATAGACATTTTTGCAGTTAGTTTTACAAAAAAGTGAAAATATTTTTATAAACAATAGAGATTATAACTATTTAAATTACATGAATCATTTAATTAAATAGTTACACAGAGTTTCACAGAGAATTTCAGAGTTTCACAAAGTAATAGAAATGATGTTTTAAATATTGAGAAATATTGATTTGATCAGTAAATATTAATATTTAAGAAAATGTATATATTTGTAATTGATAAAATATGCAAATAAGTCGGTTTTATTCAACATTATGAGAGAATTAGAGGGAATACGGAAATATATAACGAGTGATGCGAATTAGGATGCTAAACGACCTTTGATATATCCTTTGTTTAAAAAGCTGTTCGGGGATAAATTCAAAATCGAATCGGAAGCTGAAGGTGCAGATACTTATATTAAAGGAGAACTTATTTTGTGAGTTTGGGTATTTTGAGTGAGACGAAGAGAAAAAGATTCGACTAACAGTTTTTTTATACCTTTGAGATTAATTTTTATATTTAATAATTATGGCATTAGATATTTTCATTACATTTTTACTAGTTTTTATGAATGGGTTTTTTGTGGCTGCTGAATTTGCTATTGTCAAGGTTCGGGCTTCACAACTTGAAATACAGGTTAAATCAGGCAATCGTGTTGCCATACTTTCAAAGCATATTATATCTCACCTCGATGGCTACCTTGCTGCAACCCAGCTTGGCATTACTATTGCCAGCTTAGGCTTAGGCTGGATAGGCGAACCTGTGGTTTCAAAAATAATTATCAATATAATTGATTTGATGGGTTTGGCTGCCAATCCTGAATTGGCACATAGCATTGCTCTTCCAATTGCTTTCATCATCATTA
>CAZMDE010000195.1:0-5457 GCA_964564355.1 uncultured Bacteroidales bacterium
TTCTTCATACTTAAATTAATTATTTAAATATCTTTACAATCCCTTTATCCGCATCCACCTCTACCATATCACCATCTTTAAGAACCTTGGTAGCTATTTTAGTACCAATAATACAAGGCTTATTTAGTTCTCTAGATACAATAGCGGCATGACAAGTTATTCCCCCTTCATCAGTAATAATTGCCGAAGCTTTCCTCATAGCAGGAACAAAGTCTGGTGTAGTCATAGCTGTTACTAAAATATCCCCCTCTTCAACTTTATTAATCTCCGTTGAAGCACGACACACCTTTACCCTACCCTTTGCTAAACCTTTAGATGCAACTATTCCTTTTATTTCCGAGATTTCAATAATTTCTTGCATTAATTCATTTTCCTTAACAAATTTCCTTGCTTCAACTTCATATAACCACGAATATTTCATATCTTTAACAACTAGAATACAAAATCCATCTCTCTTTTTTAATTCATCATCTGACACAATAGATTTTCCATTATTTAGTGAGTCAGTAATTTCTGTTTCAGAAAAATAATCCATATATTTTAAATCTACTCCAATTCTTTTTGCAATTTCTTTTTTTACTACCATCTGAAGCATAGGATGACTCCTTGTCTGTGTTGATTTCTTTAATTCCTGAACATATGTGAGTTTTCTTAGAGAAAAAACTAAATTCAGTATATCAGACGGTAAACTCAAATCCTTAGTCAGATTATCCCTTTTTGTGATTCTATTCTTTACCTCCTCTAGTTTATTTTTCTTCATAGAAGCTGAATCTTCGTTTACTAAATTCTTTAATTTATTAAAAAAATATATTTCATCCCATACAACTCCCGTCCTATAACCAAATGGAATAGAGAAAAATTCTTTATAATGTTTATTCAAATCTAATCTTATCTGTTGAGGAAGCTCATCAATTGAATTCACCTTTTCAATATTCAGTTCTTTAAGTTTAATTGCAATATTTAAAAGAGAAATCTCCTCATGAAAATTTTCACTACCGTATTCAGACGAATCTGTAATTGTCGGCATAACACTCTCAATATCATTTACACCCTGTTTTACTAAATAATCCTTCAATTCTCGCTCAGCAATTGCCGCACCAATCCACCAAGAAGGTGTTTGCTTAAAATGAAAAGAAAAATATTTATCAACATATTCTAAATATTTCTCAGCAATTTCTTGATTTGTAAAATTACTTATTTTTTCTTGATTAAAATTTTCAGTTAAAAAATCATACAGTGAATTAACCTGTGGTTCACACCATTTTATTAAATCATCCAAATATGTTTGATCCTTCTTAAATCTTCTAATTAATTCAGAACCAATTTTTTCATAATCCTCCTTTGAGTGCATTACACATTCAAGATCAGTTTCTGTTAAAATCGTATAGATAGCGGTCAACCTTGTCCCATATTCCTTCAAACCAATTTCACCGGTAAGATATGCCATAGTATACATAGCCGGAAAAGCAGCCATTGCGCTTCTCGGTCTTGCTCTCCACTCTTGTAGTGATAATTTTGCCATTTTTTTATTTAATTATTTTAACTATACCAGTATTTGCATCCACTTCAACCATATCCCCATCTTTTAAGACTTTAGTTGCAATTTTAGTACCAATAATGCACGGAATTTTTAATTCACGAGCAACAATCGCTGCGTGACAAGTTACTCCTCCTTCATCGGTGATGACCGCCCCAGATTTTTTAATAGCAGGTAAAAACTCTGGCCGAGTCATTGGAGAAACAAGAATATCTCCAGAATTAATTTTAACCATATCCTCTTCCGTATAAACCAGTTTACATTTACCCTTAATAATTCCATTACTTGCGCTAGCTCCTTTTATTTCATCAAAGCTCAATATCTCTGGCTCTTTTAATATAAACATATTCTCCTCTAAAAATCCGTTGATAGACTTTTCAGTTAAAATTTTGTCCTTGTAAATTAAAAATCCACCTTCTCTTTCCTTAATATACTCAGATTTTTTACTAGTGTAATCTATCACCTCTTCATATGTTATAAAGAAGGGATCTATTAAATCATCGACAATAATTTTAGGAATTATCTTTAAGAAAATTTTATCCCTCATCCCAGAATATTTTTCTAAGATTTCTCTTTTTTTTACTAATCTATCATTTAACTCTTCAGGAATTCCATTTATTTGAGGGATGACCCAGCCATACCCACCGACATCTTTCATAAATAAAGTAAATAAAGAATAAAATTCTTTAAATTCTTTTAAATTTTTAATTTCTTTTTTATTTTCAAGAAAAGGCAGTATCTTATCTACAACATCTTCAAACTCATTGAAAAAATTATTTCTAAATTTAGTATTATTAGTAAATAATTCAGAGATTTTTTTAAAAACAATTTGGAGTTCTTTCATATCATAATATGCAGTACAAACTTTTGTTTCCGGACAAAACCTAAAAATAGGATATGTAATATATCCTAAATCAATTTTTATCATATCAAGCATATTATAATACGACTGAATTTGAATTAAGGAATAAGGTCTAGTTATAAACTTTTCAAAGATTTTTGTAGCTCCTTCTTTTTTTCTTAGAGTTGTAATAGGTCGGCTCTGTACAATATAAAATTTACCTTTTTCAAACGCCCACTCAATATCACAAGGGAAACCATAATGGTTTTCAATTCTCATAATAAGGTCAGCAAATTCAGATATTTGAGCTTCGGTAAGGACTTGTGAAGAAGCTTTCGGTTCTGGAATATCAATCCACTCATTACCGCCAGTCTCTACACGATATAAAGCTCTAGTTTGAGAAGAAACATTAATATCAATGATTCTTCTCGGATCCTTTTCAATTACATAAGAGTCAGGTGTTACAGAACCAGAGACAATAGCCTCACCAAGGCCAAACCCAGCTTCAATAATCATTTGATTTCTGTCTTCTGTAACAGGATGAACAGAGAAAGCAATACCCGATACTTCAGAATTGACCATTTTTTGAACTACCACGGCTACAGATATTTTTGTAGTGTGTAGCCCTTTCTCAAAACGATAAAAAATAGCTCGGGGAGTGAATAAGGAAGCCCAGCAATGTTGCACTTTTTCTAACAGGTTAGATTCTTTGGTATTTAGAAACGAATCTAGTTGTCCTGCCCAAGCATTGTCTGCTCCATCTTCAGCAGTAGCAGAAGAACGGACAGCAACGAACTCAGTATCTAAATCCTTGAACTTAGTTTTAATCTCAGAAGCAATACTCTCCGGCATTTGAGCATTCTTGATTAAAGCTTGGATTTTCTCAGAAGCTACTTCTACACTGTTTATATCTTTATGATTAACTCCATCTATAATAGAATCTATTTCTTGAATTAGATCTGCTTCTTTTATGAATTCATCAAAGGTGGTGGAAAGGACTACAAAACCAGGAGGAACCGGTATTCCGTTTTGAGTCATTTCACCTAAAGAAGCGCCTTTACCACCAGCTATTAAAGCGTCGTTTTTACCTAGCTCTGTAAAATTTAATGTTAGTTTCATAGAATTATTTAGTTACTTTCCGAAGTGTAAGTGGTTCTACTATTTCATCAACGCTATCATAGTGATCACGGCCGTTTATAGCGACATCAATTGCAATAAATGTAGTATTATGTCCTACACCAAAAAAATAAATAGGTCTATCTATATTCTGATATTTTTCTTTAAAAGACTCAATCTGTTCTTTCATTTGTTCTGCTGCTTTTTTGAATACAGAATTTTCGCTTGCAAGATCTTTATTTGCAATCTCAAACAGCATTTCTTGTCCTTTTGGATGATTTTTTCCGCCAGTTGAATGATTAAAATACTCTTTTAATGTTGGATCACTCTCAAGTTCAATGTTTTTTTGATACTCTTTAAATAAAGAAACAGCTTCCTTATTCTCATTTGGAAGATTAGAAATGCTGTCTTCTTGTTCTCTAATTTCCTTAGGTTCCCAAATTGACGCAATAGCAATATTTTTTTCTGGATGATCATTAGAAATTCTAATAAGCTCTCCACTTAAAAGTGCAGATGTCATGCGTGTACGAGGATAATTCGTTGAAGTAAATAACAGTAAAGCTTCATTAGGCAATTTGTTAAAGATATCTAAAGCGATTTCTTCAATTAATGGAATATTCTCATAAGTGATTTCAGGATCAATATTCTCACCTAAAACTGATAATGCTTCATTCCATTTCTTCTGTTGTTCAGGAGAAAGTTCAGATTGTTCAATTGGTAAACGTTCTGTGCCTGCTTCCACTTTATGTCCATGTCTAAGAAATGAAAATTCAAACATATTATTTAATTATTGTTATAATTCCTTTTTCTGTGTCTAATTCTACAATATCACCATCCTTTATTATCTTAGTAGCAACTTTGGTTCCAATAATTCCTGGTACCTCAAATTCCCTACAAACAATTGAGGCATGTGCAAGAATACCACCTTCATCTGTTATGATAGCCTTAGCTTTTTTATAAATATGATTATATTTAGGAAGGGTTGAAGGTGTTACAAGAATATTATCTGCTTCAAATAATTCAATCTTGTCATAGTCAGTAATAACTTGTGCCTTCCCTTTTACTTTTTCTTTTCCAAAAACTGTACTACCTTTAATTTCAGTCACCCCCTCTGTTGGAGAATACTTTTCTTCATTATTACGGATAGCATCAAATATTTGTTTAGCTTGTTCCCCAGTCATTATTTCAAATGACGGTAAAAGATTCATAATAACTAGTGATTTTCTCTCATTAATAATTTCATCTGGTTTTTTTCCAGTCTCCAAGACTTTTACAATTTCATCTGCTGTAAGGTATTTAAAATCCTCTAGTGTCATATTGTTAATTTTCTTCAATATTTTTTGACACATTATTTCAAATTTGGTCTGGAATAAGCCAAAAGCCATTTCATTTCTTTTTCTCGTCTTATATATTTCATCTGGTACTTCAGGTGTCTTTGCAAACGCATCATTTAAAGATTCCGCTCTATGCATTATCGCAATTTGCCATGGACCGATTGCGTGTACAGCATCAGAAAGGTCTCGAACAAATTCTGAATCAAAATCATCTCTCTTATCAATTTCAGCATACAAATCCATAAGTCTATCGCCTGCCTGATTGTAACCATTGAATATTTCCTCCTTAACACTCATATCTTGGGCAATATTATCAGCGATACTTGTAAGGAAATGTTCATTATCTTCTATAAGTCTGTAATAGCGATTAACTTGTTTATAGTAAATCATAAATGCAATAGTAATAGTATTATTACCAAAACGAGGAACGTTCATTTGTATATGAGAGTCGGTCAGAGAACTAGTAAAAAAAACGCTCATGTCTCTTTCCGAATGCTTTAGTATTGGGCCTGAATTTATTCTTTCCAAGATATAATTTATATTATTCATATTTTTATTGTATCATATTTATATAAGCCTTTGCAAATAAGTGAGTTTTAGGGTATAATCTTTAACTGTATGGATCTTCA
>CAZMDE010000196.1:0-5454 GCA_964564355.1 uncultured Bacteroidales bacterium
CTCCTATAAAATTTCTAATATCTAATTCTCTTACTTTATTTTCAGTGAACCGTTTTGCTTGTATATATATTTTATCTAAACCTAATTTATCCTCGTTAATTATACCATCTATACCACCGTCGGAAGATTTTTTTGTTTCAATATACTCGCCATATCCCATCTTGTTAAGCAATTTTAAGGTTACTTTTTCAAAAAAGTAAGGATCACTAGTTTTAAGTTTTTGAAGTAAGTCCTTTTTAATATCGCTTTCTATGCGTTTAAAACCTTCGTCTATCAAATCTTGCGGTGAAGAAGTTTTTAACTCTTTTAATGGTGAATCATTTTTTATATGTTTTGAGTTTTCTACTTGATAGAATTCAAGTAATGATTTGTCTTCTACAATCTCTTTTAAACTTAATTCATTTTTTTGCGCTAACCCTTTTTGTGTAATTCTTACGTATCCTCGTTCAGGATACTCAATGAATTCTCCTTTTTTTAAATATGACTTTCCCCAATTAATTCTATTGTTTATTAGTAAATCACCAGATTTAGTCTTCTCGTTAAGCTGTTCTTGCGTTAGATTTTTATAATATTTGTCAATTACTTTCTTAAGTAACTCTCTTGCATTAATAGTTTCTCCGCTACTTAAAATATTTAATATTGGAACAAATGTTTCGTGAAATTTTGGTATTTCCATTTAATTACTGTTTTTAATATTACTAACAACGATATTATAAACGAAGTGCGTCTATTTTCTCTATAAGTTATAATTGTTTAGTCTATCTTGAATTCTAGTTTTAATGTGCTGATAATAGAATATTTCATATTTCAAGATTATCTAATAGCCTTTTTACCTGAACTATTCCTTAACTGATATTGGTTTCAAAATTACTAAATATTCCTTTCCAAAATATGTTTAAAAATATTTTCATTTTTTTCTTCCAAATCCCGCAAAATTTACTATCTTTGCAACATATCTTTATATAGGACTTTAAAAATTTGTTATTAGGTTTTTGAATTATGATAAAAATAGATTATATATATATATGTGTCTGTATTAAATATTTCAAGTGGCTGGTAATTTGAGGATTAAGGTTTAGCACACCGTTAGCACACCGTTAGCACACCGTTAGCTATACGTTTGCACACCGTCAGCTATCCAGAGGAGAGATTAGTGACTGCTTAATTCATTGACTGCAATCCAAGCCATTAAACCCATACCTGTTTCGATGGATTTTTCGTCTACATCAAATGTTGATGTGTGAAGGTTTGATGTTATTTTTTTCTTTTTATTGCCTGTTCCAAGTCTGTACATTGCAGAAGGGACTGACTGTGAGAAATAGGCAAAATCTTCTGCAGTCATGCGAATATCAAGCTCTTCCACATTCTTTGATCCCAGATATTCAATAGAACTTTTACGAATCCTTTCAGTAACTATCTCATTATTAACTAAAAAAGGATAACCCTTATCGATAAACACCTCGCAAGTACCTCCCATTCCCTCTGCAACAGACTGAGATATTTTGTATATCTTTTTCTTTATCTCTTCTCTCCATTTCTCGTCAAAGGTTCTCATAGTGCCTTCAATCTTCACCTCATCAGGCATTATGTTAGTTCTGCCATCACAGCATATTCTTCCAAATGATAAAACAGTTGGCATTGCAGGATACGCGTTCCTGCTGACAATTTGCTGCAGTGCAATTACAATATGCGAGGCTATCAATATGGCATCAATGTTCTGGTCAGGAGTTGCAGCATGTCCTCCCCTACCCTTTATAGTCAAATATATTTCATCTGTTGAAGCCATGTATTTACCTCCCTTTACTCCTACCCTACCGGTTTCCATTTCTGGTAAGGTGTGCTGTGCAATGACAACATCCGGCTTTGGATTCTTAAGCGCACCTTCCTTTATCATCTGAATTGCACCTCCCGGATATTTCTCTTCCGAGGGCTGAAATATAAGCTTTACAGTTCCGCTGAATTGGTCTTTAAGTTCATTCAGTATTTTAGCAGCACCCAATAAACATGCAATATGAACATCATGACCGCAGGCATGCATAACTCCCTTGTTTTTTGATTTATAAGGGACACTGTTTTTCTCTTCAATAGGCAATGCATCCATATCAGCACGCAGAGCTATAGTTCGGAGTTCGGAGTTCGGAGTTCGGAGTTTAGTTCCTTTTATTATTCCAACAATTCCTGTTTTGGCTATTCCCTGTTTGTAGGGGATTTTATATTCTTTCAGCTTTGAAGCAATATAGTCTGAAGTTTTGTATTCTTCCATTGATAATTCAGGATATTGATGAATATATCTCCTGATTTTAATCATCTCAGCTAAATACTCAGAAGCAAGCTGTTTTATCTTTTTTTGCAAATCTTTCATATTAATCAGCACATTATCAAATTATCAAATTTACAAATTATTATTTTCCGCCCATTTATGAAGAATTATCAATGACCAGATTCGATTATAGAGATAATTTTTATTGTTTATCAAATAATCAGTCTTTAATTCATTTACATATTTATAATTTACAAAATTATGCTTTTTAATAACTTCTTCTGAGAGATAATTATCTATTAAAAACCTAAGCTCTTTTTTAAGCCATTGAGCTAAAGGAATGGAGAATCCCCATTTAGGTCTATTAAAGTATTGGGGAGGAACATAATCATACAACAGCTCTTTAAGCAGGTATTTAGGAATGCCATTATGAATTTTCAGCTTAGGAGATAGGTTGAGAGCAAATTCCACTATATTATAATCAAGTAGAGGAACCCGCGATTCAAGGGAGTATTTCATGCTTGCCCTGTCAACCTTAACAAGCAGGTCATCCTTTAAGTAATATTTTATATCAAACAATGCCTGCCCCTCAGCAGGGGTGAGCTTTCTGCTTAATGATTTGTATCTCTCATCAAGCTTAATCTTTGCTTTATAGTCATCTGTGAGTAATTTGTCTATTTCCTTTATTGAAAACAAATATTGTTCCTGGGAGAAAATATGGCTTTTCATCAGCTTGTCGCATTTATATTCAAATAAATGTCCTGCTCTCTGCATTCTCTCATTGAGCATTGACAAGCCTAAAGCGATTGGCTTTCTCAGAATTTTTACAAAAGGATTTGACAACCTGTTAGCCCAAAGATAAGCACCATAACCGTGAAAAAGCTCATCCCCCCCATCGCCAGATAAGACCATAGTCACATGCTTACTTGCAAGCTTTGAAACAAGCATAGTAGGCAAGGCAGATGAATCAGTATATGGTTCATCGTAACTATTGATAATATCATCAATAAGCTCCAGAGAGTCATTCTGTGAAACAATAAACTCGTAGTGGTCAGTCTGCAGGTAGTCTGAAACTGCTTTTGCATGACCTGCTTCATTGTATTTTGATTCCTTAAAACCGATTGAAAATGTTTTTAAGTTCTTATCTGTCAACTTTCTGGCAACAGCAGTAACAAGGCTTGAGTCAATCCCTCCGCTAAGAAATACCCCATAAGGCACATCGCTTATCAGGCGGTAATTAACTGATTTCTCAATCAATTCCTTTAGCTGTGATTTTGCTTCAGAAAAGTTTTCAAGCACCTGGGGTTTAATTTTGTCCTCTGGTTTCCAGTAATGTTTAATTTCTAATCCTGTATTGCTGATCTTAGCATAAGCACCTGATGGAAACTTATAAATATTCTCATAAATTGTATGAGGTTCAGGAATATAGCCAAGATATAGATATTCGCTTACGGCAGTTTTATTTATTGTTGCATTTTGTTTTATTATCTTGTTCTGTAATAATGCTTTTAATTCAGAGCCAAAAGCAAAATTGTTTTCATGATAATAGTAGAATATCGGCTTAATGCCCATCCTGTCTCTGAACAAATATAATTCTTTTTTCAGTTTGTCATAAATGGCTATAGCAAACATTCCGTTCAGCCTATTGACAAAATTAACACCCCATTGAACAAATGCTTCGAGCACTACCTCTGTATCAGAGGTAGTTTTCATAGATAAACTTAAATCAGGAGCAATCTCCTTAAAGTTATAAACTTCTCCATTATAGATGATTATATATCGTTCGTTTTGGGAAGTCATCGGCTGATTTGCAGCTACAGAAAGGTCGATAATGCTTAATCTCCTGTGTCCTAAGCCTATGGTTTTATCATAATAATAACCTGATGCATCCGGACCGCGGTGTACCAATACATCAGTCATTTTATGGAGTTCCTGCTCTGAGCAGAAAGAATTATTGGAATAAAAACCCGCTATACCGCACATAAATTATAAATCTAATTAAGAATTGATACCCCTGCAATATTAGTAAATATTTTGCAATAATATCATACTAACCTGATAATCTTACTAAACCACTTCAGGGTTCGGTTTGCTTTAACAATTTAAAATTCATTTTATTATAATTGGAATAATAGTGCAATTCTTTTATTGCTTTAGGAAACATTATTAAAAAACATACGTATAATTATGAATTAATATATTTCATATAAACATATATATGTGAAGGAAAATCTTTTTGATTTATGTTTAGAAGCTTATTAAAAACTAATATCATGAAAAAACTTTATTCTATTATAGTTATAATGATTTTGTGCATTTGTGTTAATGCTCAGGATTCGAATTTAGTATCTCAGGATAAAAAAGCTTTGCAAAATGAACAGGAAATCATTTTGCTTAAGAAAAAACTAAACAGAATGTCTCATCAGGTTAGAAATTTAAAAGGTCAGATAAAGACAATAAATGATGAGAATACTAAGAAAATTGATGAGCTTAATAGTAATGTTAATTCCTTGGGAGACAAGCTTAATGATGCTAATAAAACTTTAACCCAGCTAAAAGAGAATTTTACAGAAGAGACTAAATTTAATAAAACAAGATTCGATAATTTATCACATGCACATCAAAAATTAAAGTATTTTGCATTTATAGTGTTTTTTCTGATAGCGCTGTTTGTATTAATAGTTGCATATTACTTTAACAGCACACTCAATAAAAATATCAACTTAATCAATGAATCAGTTCAGAAAATAAAAGCAAATGCAAACAAGCAAATTGAAGAATCCAAAGATTTATATAATAAGCTAATAAAAGAGAACAACGGTTTTCTTGAAGACAATATTAAAGATTCTGCAGAATCTTTAAATAAAAAAATAGTTGATAATAAAGATTTATTAGACAGTGGTTTACAAGCATTAGAAAGTAAGCTTAAAGGTGATATCAGCATGGTACATGAACTGTTTAATAAAGAGATTAAAGGTTTAAATGTTACTCTTAAAAATAAAATTCTTAAGAATACAGCAGAAACAAAAACATGGATAGAAGAACAAATAGCTATGCTAAAAGAAGGTTTTGAAAAGGAAATAAAGAAACATAAGCACAATTCATAAATATTAAATAATATCTTTCTCCCCTTTTATTCTGACTTAAACTCATTTTAGTCAGTTAGTTTTAACAATATAATAAACATTTTATTA
>CAZMDE010000197.1:0-5451 GCA_964564355.1 uncultured Bacteroidales bacterium
AGAACAGCAATAGGATAAAGGTTTTGCGAAATCAGCTTCATGAGGATATATTTCCTGTATTCATTTTCCCCTGTTCGCTCATAAATGAAAGGAACAGGCTCTTTCAGTACTATCCCGCTGATAGTTTTATTGAATTCAGAAATATGAACAATGTTATTTTCAGCTTTAATGTCGTCAATTATCTTTTTAATCTCATTCAGAACAGCAATAGGATAAAGGTTTTGCGAAATCAGCTTCATGAGGATATATTTCCCGTATTCATTTTCCCTAAGTTCTGCTATCTGATTAAAATATGATTTAAGCTCATCCTTTACAGAGTCAACAATTGCTTTGTCTGCTGCTGTTGCCTTTCCTCCATGCCATTTATCATCATCAATGGTTTTACTTACATAAGTATTTGGCTTAAGCTTATCAAATGCTTCTTTTGCTATGTTTTCGAAATACCTACCAATTCCTTTATCCCCATAATAAAAAGCATCTGCACTGATATTATTTTCTTTTATGAGCTTAACAGCTTTTTCAGCTATATCCTTTACCCTGTTCTCAAAGTCTTTAATTATCTTTCCTGTTTTCTTAATTATATCAAAGAAATCATCAATCTTAAGGTTTCTTATCTTCTCAAGATATATCTGTCCTTCTTCTTTCAGCAATGACCTGGATAAAATTTTAATATCATTCTCAATATGCCAGCTTCTTTCATCATCAGTTTTCTGCTCAGTGAATTCAACCAGCAGATCAGTAAGCTGCTTATCATTACCGACATTGCTGATTAATATCTCGATTGAATTGTCCAGCAATTTATCTTCATCCATCTCCACTTCAAAATTCACAGGTATATAAAGGTCATGAGCAAATGTCTTTATAATCCTGTGAACAAAGCTGTCAATAGTGCATATAGAAAAATCAGAATAATTGTGAAGTATATCAGTCAGAACCGTATTAGCCCTCCTGCAAACTTCTTCTTCGGTTATTTGCAGATTCCTGCTTAGCTCTTTTAAAAGCACATCAAGCAGGGAGTTGGGAGTTGGGAGTTGGGTGCTGCAGTTAGATAATTGCTCAAGATAGCTGAGAACTCTCTGCTTCATTTCATCTGCTGCCTTGTTTGTAAAAGTTATTGCGAGTATGCTGCGATATGCGGTATCACTGCTCAAAGCAAGCTGCAAATATTCCTTGACAAGAGTGTGTGTCTTGCCCGAACCTGCTGATGATTTATAAACAATAAACTTCTTCAAGATTAAAAGATTAGAATCATTTACAGAATTGCTTTAACTTCTCATTTGCTCCTGCATATCCCATTTCTGAAGAATGCTGCCAGTCATCACATGCTTCTTTACGCTGATTTAAATTATACTCTGCAATTCCCTTATTATAATATGTTACAGCATCCTGTGAATTATATTTCAGGCAAATATTATAATCCTCAACCGCGCCTTTATAGTCAGGCAGCATTAACTTAGCATTAGCCCTGTTCAGATAAGTAGAATAATCAGGATTAATCTTGATTGATTTGCTGTAATCCTCAATAGCTCCTGCATAATCCTTTATCATCGCCCTGCCAGTTCCCCTGTTATTATAAGCTTCCTGTGAAGAAGGATTCAACTGAATCGCAATACTGCAATCCGATATTTCTCCCTGATAATCTTTCATATTATGCTTGCATAAAGCCCTGTTAACATAAGCTAAAGTGTATTTCGGGTCAATGCTAATAGCCTTGTCAAAGTATTTCATAGCATCTTCATACATACCAAACTTAACATTTGCATAACCTGCGCTGTAGTTGCCCATATCCGAATCAGGATATTTATTTGCAAGGTCATTGAAAAGGGTCAGACTGTTTTTCCAAACCTTGTTTCTGCTGTAAGTGCTTATCGAAAAGAAAATTACAAAAGCGAAAAGCAAAAAGCGAAAAGCGAAGATAGAATTAACAGCCTTTTTATCTGCAAATTTACAGTAAAGCTGCCCGATTATCAATCCTAATCCTATGTAAGGGATATATGAATACCTCTCAGATACTATTGCAGGACCAAGAGGGATGAACTGCACAATCAAAAGCAAACCAACTAAAAAGAACGACAGTCCAAAAATCAAATCCTTTTTAAATTTCATGTCAACAAATTTTAATTTCAGACTAATTATCAGCACAAGAGCTAAAATTAAAAGAGGAGAGATATAATATATTGCCGGCAGCAATCCATTGACTTTATGGGGATAATAATGTATGATGGCAAAATTATAGGGTGCAAAAAAGCTGGCAAAATAATACCATATTGAATAAAAGAACATAAAAACCTTGTCCACTAAATTAAAGTCATAAAGCTGATTAACCGCTCCTACCGAGCGCTGGGCTATCATTGCTACCACTCCGAATATTATTGATATAGCGAAAAAAGGTGCCTTTTCAATTGCTGTTTTAATATTAAGCCTGGAATAATAATAGTCAATTATTAATAAAACAATTGGCAATGTGATGGCAGCGGATTTTGAAAATGCTGATAATAAGTAAAAGACTAATGATAAAACATAAAAGCCTGCCTTTTTATTTTTACTTATAAACAGGATATAGCTTATAACAGAACAAAGATAAAAGAAAGCATAGAGAACATCTTTTCTTTCGGATAACCATGTAACAGATTCAACATGCATAGGATGAACAGCAAATAATAATGCTGCAATTATTGATGTTTCATTTCTTTTTGTAAGCATGAAAATAAGCTGAAAGACAAGGATGATATTAAGTAAATGCAGTATAAGGTTATCTATGTGATAAGGCTTGGGATTTAATCCGAAAAGATTGTATTCTATTGCCCAGGACAAAGTTGTCAGCGGATGATAATTAGCTACCTGATATTTTGTGAAGATAGTTTTTACTGCATCAGCAGAAACACTCTTTATAAAGTTATTGTCTATTATATATTCCTTGTCATCATAAGTGTTTATAAAGTCGTTTTTTATTGAATTCGAATAAATGATGATTGTTAAAAGCAGAATAATCCCAAGCCATATTAACCTGTATCCTCGCTTCCCGGGTTTAGTTTCAATATATTGCTTTTTTAAATCCTTTTTTGGATTCTGTATTTTAGGTTTTTGTTTTTGCGAACTCATAAACTTATTTAAATATAGTCAATAAATTAATCATAAAGTATCATAATCATCTTATTAAATCAGTGTTCTATAAAATAATGGTACGCAGATAAATTATGATTTCATAAGATTTATTAAGATTAAATAATTCCCCTCATACGACTTACTACTAATTTAGACTATTTAAATTTACCGAATACTGATTTGAGAATATCTGTGACTCTTGCAGCCGGGTCTTTTCTGATTTTAGCTTCCTCATCAGCAATAAGTATGAACAGCCCATCCAGAGCCTTTTCTGTTGCATACTGCGCCAGGTCAGTATTTATCTTTTTCTTTTTAAAAATAGCAACTGAGTTATATTTGCTTGTCACTTCCTTCCATGCTTTTTGTGCACCAGCTTCCTCAAGTGATTTCTGGATATCAGGTTTGAAAGCCTTTGCCAGCTCATTATAGCTCTGTTTCTTAAGGTAATTAGTTGCTGCATTATCTCCACCTGATAATATATTAGCAGCATCAGTAATTGTCATTTTGGTGATTGTATTTATAAATATCGGTTTGGCTTTAATGGCAGCCTTTTCAGCAGCCCTGTTAAGTCTCAGGACAAAGGTGTCAACATACTTAGGACCTATGACCGGCACAGACTGCACTGTATTCTTAACAAATTCCGCATCCTTTGGAAAAGGTATCTTTATCCTCACATCCTTAAAGTATCCGTCTTTCTTATTTGCTTTTGTCGCAGAATTATTTGTCCCGACTGTCAGAGCTTCCTTTAACCCTTTAATCATATCAGTTTGATTTTGTCCAAAGCCTACCATTGTACTCAAAAACACGACGATTAGTACTACAATTATTTTTTTCATAAAATATTAATTAAAGTAAATGTGAAATTTATTTTGAGGTGCTAAAGTAATAATAATATTAATAGATATGAGATATTAGACCTGAGATATGAGACGTGAAATAAAAATTAGTCATTAGTCATTGGTAATTAGCAATTTATCGTAAGTGGCTGATAATTTAAGAATTAAGGGTTAGCACACCGTATTCACACCACTTGCACACCATTAGCACACCGTCTTTATGATTTTAGATTTAAAAGTGCATTTATTTGAAATTTATTTTAAAACAAATGAGCTAAAACGTTAAATTATAAGCAGATATAAATATATAAAATTATTTAACATACCGTACTATCTAATGGCTGTCTAATTGCTGTCTAAATGCTATCAAATTACTATGGTCGTGAACACTAATGGAAAGCTAATGGAAATAGCTTAGAAATAGCTTTACTATAGTCGTAAGTAAATTCCAAAAAGCCACAGCGTGGCGACATCTTTGTAGAAAAAATGATACCCACATCCAAAGACCCAACTCCAGCGGAGTTAAATGTTGGTAGAGAGAATATCCATCTGCCATATACCCCCTTTCTGAGTTTTCAGGAGAGGGGGCAGGGTGTTGGCAATGAACAATGAACAATGAACAAGGAAATAATTTAAAAGTTTACAAAGAGAAATACATAATTTTCTGAATCAAATATGTGAAAAGTTTTGTAATTTTGTAAAAATATCAGATTTAATAGAAAAAAAATTTAAACAGAATAAAATGAAATTACCAAAATATCCCTTAGCATCCGGAGACAAGTTTACAACATATGAGTTCATAAGTGAGGGACCCAGGGGACTTATTCATAAACTTGTACAATTCAGAGAGACCAACTTGAAAGGTGTCTTTAATCTTGCATTCGGAGATAAAGACATGAAAACCGGAGAAATAAATGATACAGTTATTTCTAATAATAATGACAGTGAAAAAGTTATTGTCACTGTAGTGTCCACAATTTATGCATTTACAGATAAATATCCGGATGCATGGATTTATGCAACAGGCAGCACTGAAGCCAGGACAAGACTATACAGAATGGGGATTACTAAATATTTCTCCGAAGTAATTGACGACTTTGAAATATTAGGTTAAAGAAATGACGATTGGAAAAAAAACAAAAAAAATATTGCCTATACTGGTTTTCTTGTAAAAAGAAAAAAATAAATTGCAAAAAATAATGTTTATCTTTGCTGTATGAAAATTATAAAAGAAATAAAAAGAAGAAAAATTCCAATTGTAAGAGTTGACAAATCATTAAACAAATACGATGATGTTGTTTTATTCCCTGATAAACTGGAAAAAGCAAATGAAATGCTGAAAAAGGTTGGCCTGCCTAAACAGTGGATAAAATAAAGTTTCAGGTCTTAATGCAATAGCATCTGCAGCTCTTTGAGAACAACCATCCTGAATTAATTTTGAAGCAAATCTTGCTTGAGAATATTCAAATTCTCTGAATAATCCAAAATATTCTTGTCTTTTATTTTCAAT
>CAZMDE010000198.1:0-5429 GCA_964564355.1 uncultured Bacteroidales bacterium
TGGTGTAAAAGGCATACCCATTGCGTATCTCCACTTTACACCTATTTCCCAATTCTTTTTAAAGCTTTTACCTGCTGTTATATTAAAAATATGCTTGTTATCCCAGGAAGATGGAACATATTCATCCTTAGAATCCTTAAACTCACTTCTGATAAAAGTATAGGTCATCAAACCGTAAAACCCTTTGTATAATCTCTGCTGGGCGAAGATTTCAAAGCCATAGCTTCTTCCTACTGATGTGGAAATTATTTCTTCATTACCTATCACTCCGAAATCACTTCCAAGATTTGCAAGAGATACTCCATTGGTAACACTAAAAGGATAGTGATCATAATATTTAAGAAACCCTTCAATATTCAGTTTCAGACTATTCTTTGTAATATAATCAAAACCTGCAATCAAATGATGAGCTCTGATGTAAGTTACTCCGTTTTCTTTATTGGCAAGAACTCCGTTATTATCTCTGAAACCAAGCACAGTATAAGGAGGAAGCTGGTAGAATAAACCTGTATTTGTATTGAAAGAAAGCTGAGGTGTAATATTATATGTAAAAGAAATTCTTGGCGAAAGTTGATGGGCTGAGTTTATCATAGCTTTATTATAATTATTACCGTCTGACCGTATGCCAAAAGACATTCCAAAGCGGTTATCTGAGAAGCTTTTGCTGAATTGTCCAAACAAACCCCATTTATATAATTCAAGTGTTGACTTAAAATTTACAGTCTTAATTCCATCAGTGGTTGTAATTTTGTTAAAGGTTCTGTTATTATATTTATCGTATTCCCAGCTTGTGCCGTAATTAATTTTAAACCCATTGACAATAGTTGTGTTTTCTATCCTGAATTTATTTTCTATTTCCTGTGAATTATAATCAAGGATTTTGTTGTCGGGTGTTTCTATATTGTTCAGATACTTGTATGAATCATTATTAAGCATATTCCTGCTTAGAACTATGGTTGTATAGCTGTTTTTACGATAATGAATATAGCGTATTCCGTTAGTATAGTTCCATTGAGTCTGCACAGGAAGATATCCAAGAATATATTTTTGTGATTCTGTGCCTGTATTCTGTAATGTTGTATTTAGTGAAAAATCATCTATAGCGCCAATGCCAATAAATGTAATTTCATCCTTTGGTGTGATCTTCCATTTATATTTTACCTGAAAATCATTATAAGTAGGCAAAAATGGCAAACCTATGGCTTTGAAAAGAAATTGCAGGTAAGACCTTCGGGCGGAAAGCATAAAAGTTGAATTTTTATTTGCTGGTCCCTCAAGTGTTATTCCCAGATCTGATGCTCCAACAGTGAACTTACCCCCTAAACGGTCACTTCTGCCTTCTTTTAGCTTAAAATCCATTATCGAACTTAAAGAATTGCTTCTGTTAGCTGGAAAAGCACTGGAATAGAAAAGAACTTCTCTTATAAAATCAACATTTATCATACCAACAGGACCACCAGATGCACCCTGCGTGGCAAAATGATTGATATTTGATGTCTCAATGTCATCAAGATAAAAACGGTTTTCATTTGGTGAACCTCCCCGAATGATAATATCATTCCTGAAAGAAACTGTTGGTGCAACTCCGGGCAGAGACTGAATAACCTTAGATATATCCCTGTTCCCTCCGGGGTTACGTGAGATTTCGCTTTCTCCTATGTTTCTTAATGAAATCGGACTTTCTTCTTTCTTGATAAATGGCTGTGACTCTATTTCAACCTCATTGAGATTAGTTATTGTCGCTGTCAGGGAAAAATCAATTTCTACCGGCTTAGCATTGCTGACCATTATTTCTGTTACTGTTTTGCTTTCAAAACCTACGGCAGAAGCGGTGATATTATAGAACCCCGGGTTAAGCTTAGTCAAAAGAAAATTGGCATTTTCATCAGAAAGAGTGCCTGCAGATGAACCGGAAACAGCTACACTTGCAAATGGGATTGCTTCATTGTTCAGTGAATTGAATACTTTCCCTTTAATAATACCATTCTGTGAAAATACAGAGGCATTTAAAAACTGCAGTAAAACTATAATTATTGATATATATAACTTCATATTTAAAACTGTTATGTTATTTTTGTCTTGAATCTTGAGTCTTTCTATTATTTTTGTAAAAGAATAATTTTTATAAAAGTTGAGTCTGCAAAAGTAAGCAATTAAAGGGCGTTACATTTTGAAATATGAGTGTTTTTAGAATTTTTTAACGTTTGGGAAAATGAGTAGGTTAGGAGATATGCAAATCGTAAACCAATAACTGTAAATCAATATGTTTGTTGAACCAAATTGTAAAATTAACTTAGGCTTATACATTTTAGAAAAGAGAAGCGATGGCTTTCATAATATTGAAACTGTCTTTTATCCGGTTTATCTGTGTGATATGCTTGAAATAAATCCTGAAAATGGTAAAACAATCATACAATTAACTGGAGAGAAAATTGAGGGAGACACTGAACAGAATCTTTGTATGTCGGCATACAGATTGTTATCTGCCGACTTTAAGCTGCCTCCTGTTAAAATACATTTGCATAAGGAAATCCCTTCTGGTGCTGGTTTGGGCGGAGGCTCGTCTGACGGAGCTTTCTCTATAAAAGCTTTAAATAATATTTTTTCATTAAATCTGTCAAATGAAAAGATGGAGGAATATGCCGGACGGCTCGGTAGCGACTGTGCTTTTTTTATTAAAAATAAACCTGTTTTTGCTGGTGGAAAAGGAGATAAATTTTTTGAAATATGTTTAAGTCTTAAAAATTATTATATTGTAATTATTAAACCTGAAATTAATATAAATACTAAAGAGGCTTACAGTCTTATTAAGCCGGATAATACAAGGAAATCTATTAAAGAAATTATTAACAGCCCAATAACTAATTGGAAAGAAGAGCTTAAAAATGATTTTGAAAATGTTATCTTTCATAAGCATCCAAAGTTACAAATGATAAAAGATAAACTATATAAAGAAGGTGCTGTTTATTCTTCTATGTCCGGAAGCGGTTCCGCTGTTTATGGTATCTTTACTCATAATCCTGATGAAGCTGATTTTTCTGACTACAAATTTGTATGGAAAGGGAAACTTAAATAATTTCAATTATCAATTGTCCATAACTATTTTGGTGCTGTCTTTATCAGGTATAAACTGATAATAAAAAACACAACATTAGGCAGCCAGACAGCTATAATAGGAGGTAAGGTTCCCATATTCCCAAATGTTGATGAAATCTGCATAAATAAAATGTAAGCAAAGCTGATAGTAATTCCGAGCCCAAGGTAAATGCCTATGCCTCCTCTTATTTTGCGGCTTGATAATGCAACTCCAATTAATGATAAAACTATTGTTGCAAAAGGACTTGCTATTCTTTTATGCTTCTGAACCTGGTAGTATTGTATGTTTCCGGTACCTTTGAGTTTTTCCTCTTCAATAAATTTTCTTAACTGGGAATAATTCATTACATCTACATTGATTAATTTCTGCGTTAAATCCGATGGTTTGAGATTTATTACAGTGTCTATTTCTTTTCCTTTCCTTATAGTTTCTTTCATTCCATTTACAGTTCTCAGAAAATAATTCATTATTTTCCATCTTTGATGAATTGTGTCCCATTGTATATATTCTGCATCCAGCTTATAATATAAACCTTTTTTATTAATTTTCTGCATTGAAAACCTGTAGCCTGTTTTGGAATTATCTACAAAAGTCTGAACATAAACAAAAGTTCCTTCCGGCTTTATCTGCAAATGAATATCCCTGGCTCTATAGCTTGATTGTACATTGATATAACGTATCTCAAAAGCTATCCTTTTTACATTTGCATAGGGAATAAGAAAATTTGCAAGATAAAATGATATAATTGCAAGAATGAAAGCAGCTATCAAATATGGAACTAATAGTCTCTTGAAACTTATTCCGCTTGATAGTATTGCAATTATCTCAGTATTAGATGCCATTTTTGCTGTAAAAAACATTACTGATATGAATGCAAATAATGACAGGAAAAGATTAACAAAATAAGGGATAAAGTTAAGGTAATATGTGAAAATTATTTCTTTTAAAGGGGCTTTGCTCTCTAAGAAATCATCTATCTTTTCGGAAATGTCAAATATAATTACAATTAGGATTATTAATGAGATTGATAAGAAAAATGTACTGAGATATTTCTTTATAATGTACCTGTTCAGTATTTTCATTTCTCAGTTTTAGTTCTCAGTTTTTAGTATTTAGCTTTCAGTTTTCTGATCACTGACTTATGATTACTGTTTACTGATTCATTATGATTAATTTCCTGTAAAGCTTGGTTTGCGATGTTTGTAAAATTATATGATAAATACCGCTGGTAAATTCTTTACTGTCAAAAGTGAAATTTTGAGTTCCTTTTTCAAGCTTTTCATTTAATAATAATTTGACTTCCTTCCCATTAATATCAGAGATTTTTAAACAAACTTTATCTGTCTTAGGTAAGTAAAGGCTTATGCTTAGAACACCATTTGAAGGATTCGGATATACATTTAATTCAATATTTTGAAATTTAAATTTGGAATCCCTGATGTCTTCCGAACAATATCTTTTCAATAAATCCCTAAAATTATTTCCTGAAAGTGAAAGCTTTTTATTTGAAATATTTTGAGAAATAATTTGTTTTGATTTGTTTATTATTTGATAAAGCGGCATGTGATTATAAATAGTGGAATCATATTTTAAATATCCAAAGAAATATTGCGGCTTATTATAACAAGTAAACTGGCTTTTTATAATATTTGATAATTTGTAAACAGATTGTACAAAAAATGAATCAACAGAAAAGAATGTATCATAAACATTTCTGGTCAAAACAGAATCAGTGCTTGCTGAATTATTTGCAATTTCGTATTTGCTGATTTTATATAACCAGCTATCGCCAATAATAACCTCCTTACCTTTCTGCTTTGCTATAGTGTCCATTCTTGTTGCATTATAATAGAAATCATTATAATATATGCGGCTAATATGAAGGTCAATGTAATCGAGCGTTTGTATCTGGGATAAATTTTGCACATAGTTCAAATCTTCCCAGGAACTCGTACCTGCACCTATCTTTGTGGTTTTTTTATTTATTTTGCCTGCAAAATAATTTGCATATGACATAACGCTGTCAACGCTAAAAATCAAACCAGTATTATAAGCCATATATTCAGGTTCATTTTCTATTGTTAGAAAATCAGGGTTCAATGTGTCTATTATAGTCTGCAGCATCTGTAATTTTTCTTCCTTATATCTTTTACTTGTAAGCCCCGAATAAAAAGACTCTACATTAACTTTCCCCCATAAAGTATCTCTGTTTGATGCCTGGCAGGTAATCAATATTTTAAGCCCTTTGTTTCTTAATGCTTTGACAACCAGTTTATAGTAGTTAAGATAATCTGTTGAATTTAAAAATGAATTAACTAACACAGGGTAATTA
>CAZMDE010000199.1:0-5390 GCA_964564355.1 uncultured Bacteroidales bacterium
TTTTATCGAGCGATAACCAGACAAAAACAGCCTTGCCCACAATATGGTCTTCAGGTACAAAGCCCCAAAAACGTGAATCAGCAGAGTTATGCCTGTTATCACCCATCATCCAGTAATAATTCATTTTGAATGTATATTGCTTTGCTTCTTTACCATTTATAAATATCTTACCTCCTTCAACTTTCAGGCTATTATTCTCATAAACACCTATTATCCTTTTATAGAGAGCGATATTTGCCATATTAAGAAGTATTGTAGCTCCTTTTTTAGGTATAACAAAAGGACCATAATTATCCTCATTCCAGGGTAGGTTCAAAGAATCATATGGAAAAATAACATAATGGAACTGTCCCTTTGGGCGACATTGTACAATAACTTTTCTGACATTTGAAAATTGTTTAATAGCCTCGGCTTTCTCTTTTGTCAAAGCAAAAACAAAATGACCGTTCTCAACCTCTCCCCCATCGGTAATGTCCATATTGCGTATCACTTCAGGATTTAAAGAGGTGCCGTCAGTATATATATCATAATTGAACTGCATATTAGGGGCTTCATATGCCTTCTTGCCATTTATATATAACTGTCTGTCCACAATCTGCATTGTGTCACCTGAAATACCTACACATCGCTTGATATAATTTTCTCTTTTATCTACAGGTCGGGCTGTGACAGTGAATTGCTGCCATACAGCTCTTCTTCCCATACCCGACATATACTTGTCACCAAGTTGTGCTTTAAAGCCATTTTCTGCATCTCTAACTATCTGGTAATAGCTTACATTTTGCTGCTCCAGTGCTACGGTATCTCCATCAGGGTAATTAAAAACCACACATTCATTTCTTTTTATCCCATTCTGCAAGCCCGGGAATCTGTAATAAGGAAATTTAATCCATTCAACATAAGACTTGGTTTGTTTAGTCATAGGAAGTGTGTGGTGTGCAAACGGAAATGCAATAAGTGTTATTGGGGTTCTGGGTCCATAAGATATTTTGCTCACAAAAAGAAAATCTCCAACAAGCAGTGTTTTTTCCATCGAAGAAGTTGGAATAGTGTAAGCCTCAATAAGAAAAGTCCGTATTATAGTTGCTGCTATTACAGCAAATATTATTGCATCAGTCCATTCTCTTATAAGGGTTTTCTTTACTACAGGACGATTATCCGGATGAATATAAACCTCATTTTTAATAAAGCCAATATAGGGTAAGTAAATAAATGGAAATATAACTGCTCCACCTTGTTGCAGTAAACTATTTTTATTAAAACACTTGACAAGCTCAACTATCATGAGCATTATCATAAATACATTTATAAACGGAGTGAGAATAAATATATACCACCATAAGGGTTTCTTTATTATCTTTAACCATATATAAAAATTATAAAATGGAATAAGAATTTCCCATCCCTTTCTGCCTGCTTTTTCAAACATTTTCCATAATCCAATTATAGATGCAGCAGAAAAGATTATTGCTAAGAATAAATACATAGTTAGGGATTTAATAATTAATAATTATTTTAACCTAATGGTTAATTTCATTGCAAAATTAATATTATTAACATATGAAGGGTAACATATTGGTTCAAACCTTAACGATAAATCCTCATTTATATTATAATCAAATAAATTTGCATCAACTGCAGCATCAAGAATATTAAGCACATACACAAGCCCTCCGATAATATAAGTAAGCTCCAGATTATGCCTGTAATAATTCTCCAGATCTATAAAATTCTGGTCTGAATAATTTGGATATTTATCTTTTGTTTTATCATATGCCGCTGATTTGCGAATTGAATATTCATTTTTCCATTGCTTATAATATTTTGAATTAAAATTAATAAAATAGCCTATAGCTGCGGCTCCGCCATAAATAATGGGTATTTTCCAATACTTATGGTTGTATGCCTGCCCCAGTCCAGGAATAACTGCTGACAACAATGTTGCAGTTTTTGGTGAATGTTTTATTACTTTAATACTGTCTTTTAACTTATTGTTATCTGTGGATTGTGGACTGTGGATTGTGGTCTGCTTTTTAGTATCAGAGTCCTGGGCAAAACTTCTATACGTAAATACAAAAAAAATAAAAGTAAAAAATATATTAACTAAGAGCGTTGAGTATAGAGTATTGTGCAAAGAACGAAGGCGGTTGAATAGAATTATCTGATTATCTAATACAATTGGCACTTTGTTATAAATTATTTTTTATTCAGAAAATCTACTATACGTTGTAATTCCTCATCTGATGAAAAACTAATAACTATAGATCCCCTTCCTTTATTATTTCGCTTAAGTTCAATTTTTGTATTAAGCAGATTTCTAATATTTTCGCTTATATCTGAATACTGAGACTTAATAGCCAGTTTTTCATTTGCATTTGTCTTTTTATCTGATTTATCTTTAGACAAGCTCCTTACAAGGGTTTCAACCTTACGAACAGATAAATCATATTTAATAATTTCATTATATAATTTCAGCTGACTAGAAGGAGTGTCAATATTAATAAGCGCTCTCGCATGCCCCATATTTATTAGGTTTTTTCGTAGAGCTATCTGAATTTCTGCAGGCAACTTAAGTAATCGCAAATAGTTAGTAATAGTAGTTCTGTTCTTGCCAACATTCTGACTTAGGGCATCATGGGTCAGTTTACACTCCTCTATAAGCATCTGAAAACTAATAGCAATCTCAATAGGATCAAGGTCCTCTCGTTGAATATTTTCAACGAGACCCATCTGCAGCATTTGCATATCATCTGCTGTTCGGATATAAGCTGGTATTTCTGTCAGCCCTGCCATCTTTGAAGCTTTTAACCTTCGCCCGCCTGATATAAGCTGATATTTATCATCTCCTACCATTCTAACTGTAACAGGCTGGATAATGCCTTGTGTTTTTATTGACTCCACAAGATTTGATAATGCCTCCTCTTCAAAAACCGTACGTGGCTGAAAAGGATTGGTACTGATATTATCAAGTGGTATCATTGCAAAATTTGAGGGAGAGTATTTCTTTACTATCTCACGCTTTGTTGTAATATCAATTTCTGTGCTGTCGAGTAAGGCGCCAAGACCACGCCCCATTGCAGGTCTTTTAGTTTTCATTAAGAATCTGTATTATATTATCAGAATTTCTGGGTTTGGTTATCTGGTTCTTCATCAATATCTCTCTTGCAAAATTTAGATAATTAATTGCTCCCTTGCTTTGCGCATCATACATTATTACAGTTTCACCATAACTTGGAGCTTCTCCTAATGTTGTGTTACGTGTTATGATAGTTTCAAATACCATCTGCTGAAAATGTGTTTTCACCTCCTTTACAACCTGGTTTGAAAGCCGCAATCTGCTGTCATACATTGTAAGCAAAATGCCTTCAATATCCAGTTCAGGATTTAATCTTGACTGTACTATTCTTATCGTATTAAGAAGTTTACCTAATCCTTCTAGTGCAAAATATTCGCATTGAACCGGGATAATAACTGAATCAGATGCTGTAAGAGCATTTATAGTAAGCAAACCCAGAGACGGAGAACAATCTATAATAATAAAATCATAATCCTGCTTTACCTTATCCACAATCTTGCGCATCTTTTTCTCGCGGTTTGGAAGGTCTATCATTTCAATTTCTGCTCCTACAAGGTCAATGTGAGCAGGAATCAGGTCTAGGTGAGGAGTTGCTGTATTTAGTATTATATCTCTTGGTTCTACATCATCAATTATACATTCATATATGCTTGTCTTAATATTTTTCGGATCAAAACCAACACCTGAAGTGCTGTTAGCCTGAGGGTCAGAATCTATCAGTAAAGTTTTAAACTCCAATACTGCCAGGCTTGCACCCAAATTCATAGCTGTTGTGGTTTTACCCACCCCACCCTTCTGATTTGCGATTGATATTACTTTACCCATGGATTAATTATTAATTGTTAGTTGATAGTAACTTAAAATTAGTTATGTTCTTATCTGATAATCTTATAATCTTATAAATCTGATAAATCCTTTGTTTCATTTATGTTAAATAAAATAAGCTCTTTCCCTGCCTTTTTAAACTTATTAATTGCCTCCTGATTATTAATTTTTATAATATCCCAGGTATTATAATGCATGCCTATTATCTTGTTACATTTAATAAAATCTGATGCAATTATTGCATCTTCAACATCCATTGTAAAATTATCACCTATCGGAAAAAAAGCAAAATCAACTTTCATATTTTCACCAATAAGCTTCATTTCATATGACAACCCAGTATCTCCGGCATAATAAAATGTACCTTCTTCAGTTTTTATTACAAATCCACCCGGATTTCCTGCATATTTACCATCTGGAAATACACTAGAATGTGCTGAATAAACATATTTTACTACTCCAAAATCAAATTCAAATTTACCCCCTGTATTAAAAGGATGTGAGTTGCTTATTCCCTGTTCTCCAAGTAAACCAACAATCTCATTATTTGAAATAAGAAACGCCTTATTATTTTTAATTATTCTGACAGTATCAAGCATGTGATCCCCATGCCCGTGAGATACCAGGACATAATCCGTTTTAATTTCATCTATGTTTACTATATCTTTTGCAAGTGGATTACCTGAGATAAAAGGATCAAAAAGCAATAGCTTGCTTTTAACCTCTATTAAAAAACACGCATGACCAAACCAGGTAATTTTCATCCATCAACACTCAACTAAGAACTACAAACTGTCAGCTCACTTGTCTGAATCTAAATCTTCAAATTTTATATCAGTAAATCCGGAAGTACTGTCGTCTTTATTATGACCTGTATCTTCCCTGCTGTCTTCAGGACTATGTTCATTAACATATTCCATTGTAGAATTCATTGCATCTACAAACTTATCAAAATCTTCCTTATAAAGAAAAACCTTATGTTTTGTATACACAAACTTATCTTCTTCTTCGTTCATTCTTCTTATGCTTTCAGTTATTGCAATGTAGAATTTTCCTGAACGAGTTTCCTTTACATCAAAGAAATAAGTTCTTTTACCAGCCCTGACAACCCTCGAAAAAATTTCCTCCTGCCCTTTGTTTTCTGTATCTGCCATAAAAATCCCCTTTAATTATTTTCAGAAGCAAAAATAACAATTATTATCTGACATTCTTAAATCAATCTTTTTATTTATTAAATTTTATTAACATAATTATTAAATGAACTTTATGATTTAGTAAATTTAAAATTAAGAAATTTACTAGATAATACCATTTCTTATGACAAAATAGTCCAATGAAATTTAGTTTAATGACGATAGAGTATCTGTATAACAATTATTAAACTTACTATTTATTCCAAAATTATAAAAATTTGTCCATAATCCGGACAATTTCCAAAAACAACTATTTCGTAAAGTATTGTTTATTAATAATATGCCAAACAAAAACT
>CAZMDE010000200.1:0-5376 GCA_964564355.1 uncultured Bacteroidales bacterium
AGACGGTCGCGGAGATAGGAAAGATAGGAATGAATTCCAAGTTCCCAGGTATCGCGAAAAGCTTTGATAACTTCGGGTTCACCGGCAAGAGCATCATCACTACCGTCTTTTACATCACGATTGTTAAACTTTATCTGCCAATTGCTACCATATTTAATACCATAGGGAGGGTCGAAATAGATTGTTTGTACCTGACCAGCCATGCCTTCGCGTTCGAGGAGGCTTGCCATAACGAGATGGGAGTCGCCCTGAATGAGACGATTAGTCCAGCCGTCCTGATGGTGATAGTATTCGCTGACTTTGTCTAATTCATCTTTTTCGAGGGCATTGCCAAACATCTCATTTATGCTAAATAAGTCGGTCTGATTGCTTTTTTCTTCTGTGACTTTGTAAAGATTCTTAATGAGGGTTTCGGGAGCTATATGCTCGTGGCGGTAAAGGGAACGGATGTCAACACGAAGCAGATCTTCACGGTCGTCGTTGTCATATTTGTTAAGCCAGAAGAGTTCGGGATCCTGACCACGATGGACGACAGGGTTTTTGGGTAGTTCAAGAATCTTTTTGCCTTTCTGCACCTGGGGGTTTGCATCTTCGTAGCCGGCTTCTTCTTTGCTGGGGATGTGGGCACGTTTGTCTTTGGAGTGCTTGATGGAGTCTATTTTTTTTGACATATTATTTGTTGTTAGTAATGGTACACTGATTCTTTATGATTGATTATGATTTTGTTTCACGCAAAGGTCGCAAAGTTTAAAAACCGCAGAGAGCGCAAAGTAATAATTTATTCACTAATAATATTAATAAAAGGTGTTCATGAATCGCTTCGCTTATTTAAGGTTCAAGGTTTAAAAATTTTACCACTAAGGGCACATTACAATTAACAATTAACAATGAGCAATGAACAATTAAAATTTACCACTAAGTCACTAAGTTCACGCAGAGTAACACAAAGTAATTGGTTCATTGTTAAAAACGTGTTGATAATTAAAAAAATTTATGTCATGATTCAATAAAATATATTATCTTTGCATTATCAAATAAAGATATTAGGATTGGGGTGTCCCCGGTCGGTAAGTAGCCGGACTTGTTCCGGCTTCTTATTTTAAGGAAACACCTTCAAACCATATCTTTTGCCCTTTTTCATATTTAATTAACCACTAAGAACACTAAGTTCATTTATTCGCAATATTATATAATTTCAAAGGTGCTCATGAGCTCACTACGTTCGGTTTTCATTTTTTTTAAATCCGATTTGAGGTCTGGGTTCATTTTTCTTTTGATGTAATTCGTCAATTCTATCAAGTAAATATTTAAAAGCCTGATTTAATTTTTGGTCAAGCACTTTAATTTCTTTTTTTAAATCATCGTTTTCTCTTAATAAAGCTCTGTATTTTGCAAATGCTCTCATAATTTCAATATTCATCTGAATTGCTTTTTCAGAGCGCAAAACTGAAGATAGCATTGAGACACCTTGCTCTGTAAACACAAGAGGGTTAATCTTTGTAAATTTAATGTTTGACAAGCGGTCACAATTTGTGACCAGTTGTTGTTTTTCTTCTATGGACAATTCAAACATAAAATCTTCAGGAAATCTACTAATATTTCTTTTAACCTGCTCTTTCAAACGTTTCGTTTCAACATTATAAAGCATAGCAAGGTCATAATCTATCATTACCTTAAAGCCTCTAATTAAGAAAATAAGCTCTACATATTCACCTTTTACGAGTTCTTTAGACATAAAATTAAATTGTTTTGAGGTGGTCGCAAAATGCGACCACCTATTTTATAATTTGATTTATTTAACTGAATTACATTGATTTAAACTGGTCGCATTTTGCGACCACATGATTTACATATTGACTTATTTAATTTTAATTCATAAATTATTACACATAGTTTCACAGAGATATTATTAAGTTTATATTGCATTAATCTTTTCAATTAGTTGATTTTTGATGTTACGTATGTCGTTTGCGATTTCGATGAAGTGCCATTCGGGATAGTTGTATTTATCTTTTAGTGAGTTGACAGCAGGGAGCCAACGGTTTTCGACAAACCATTTTTTCTCTGCTTTGTCATTGCTCATTCCGCTAATTTCGATAATAAGATTTAAATGTTTCACATTTGGCAAATGTGAAACATTAATGCGGGCAATGAAATCGGGGAAATATTGCCTGTCTTTTCCATCTTTTACATAAGGAATGGCAAAGCCGAGGAATTGATTTTTAACATAAGAAGTAACTTCAAGCTCTTCGAGAGTTTTGGCAGCAATAGCTTCCCAATCACTATCCATCACAACATAATTGACATGGCTTCGGTTGGTAGGGTAAACGTCTTTAACTGTATTGCCATTGACATATTTAGTACTGCTGAATTTATTGTAGTAGTTGAAAACAGGGCGGATATGCTCGGTCGTATTGATATGTGGATTTATACCTCTTGCAATATGATCGACTACTTTTTTGGGGTCTTCGAAATCTATTAGTCGTTTATAGCGAGGGTCAGAGATATTAAGAAGAATAACTTTTGTATTGTACCATTCTGTGACAATCTGCTTAAGCTTATTGAATTTATGAAACTGAGGATTGTCATTTTCATCAGCGAAATGGTATTTTATTAATTCTTTGGTAAGACACCATATAATCTCAGCATCTCTCTTTTCAAGAACCGATTGAATTTTCATATCAATTTCTTCGGGAGAAAAAGCAGAAGCCATTTTAGTTTTGATAGGCATTAAATCGCCTCTTATTTCATAGTTTTCGATATTGCTGAAATCGTGCTTAATAATGCCATCATAATTTTCGACACGGTAGCCAACAACATTAGGAAAAGTTATTTCCATTTCTTCCTGACGTTCGGGAATAGCCTTTATATGAGTTAAATCAACAGGAGGCGGAGGAGCAACAGTTTTGCCACCTTTGAACAATTTGAAAGGAATACCAATTATATGAGCATATTCGGGAGCGAATTTTTCAATAATATTTTCGGCTTTGTACCTGTAGCGGTCTTTGTCGGCAATTACTTCACCGGTTTGTTTATTATAAGTAGTTAGAGTATAATTAATTCTACGTAAAGCACGCCCGGCAACCTGCTCGCATAATAACTGAGAACCGAAGGCACGGAGACCCATAATGTGAGTGACAGTGTTTGCATCCCAACCTTCGGTAAGCATAGACACAGAAACCACACAGCGAATATGTGAACCTAATTTGCCCTGCTTGCCAATGGTGTTAACAACTTCACGCAGGATTTCGGCATCAGTAATGCGCTCGGTGCTGCCCTGACCGTGTATACGGGAGTAATCTTTCTTGAACTCTTCAATTTCAGAAACAAAAATCTTTTTAAAATCATCATTAATCTGGTCGCTGTTTTCGAGAGCATCGCTATCAATAAGAAGAGTGGGCGGACGTTTCAGAGGTTTCTTAGTTACAGGGTGGTAATTGGAAAACAAATCTTTTATACCAGAAACGGTTTCAATTTTACCATCCTCTACTTCATATTCATAACCTGCAATGTATTTGTAAACTTCTTTAGAAACAGAAGTGTTATTGCAAACAACAATAAAAACGGGAGGAGCGGAAAAGATGTTAGCACGTTCTTCAGTATGCTTTCTAACACCTTTATCATAATTAAAATAATGGTCATAAAACTGGTCCAAAGCACCTTTAACCAATGCCGGCAACTGAGGAGGAAGCTCTTTTATCTTAGTACCTTCGGCAGCAGCTTCGCTCTTCTTTTTCTTCTGACCTTTACGAGGAAATGCATTAGGGTCGTTTTTGACAATATTTGCATAAAGATCTCGAAGGACAGGCATTTTTATTTCCTGAGTATTATCGCTTTCAGGGAGGAAAGGGATTTTGACAAGACCAGATTCGATAGCCTCAATCAAACCAAAATCGGAAACAACCCAGGGAAAAAGGCTGTAAGCCTGATAGCCAGAACCTGTGAGATAATAGGGAGTTGCCGAAAGGTCATAAATATTCTGAAGCTTAAAGCGTTTTGAGAGTTCTTTTAAGCCAGAGAACCAAACAGCAGCTCTTTCGTTTTCGTCTGTTTCTTCGTTGTCGGTAGTTTTAGTTTTGGATTTTGGAAGATAACAATGATGGGCTTCATCGTTCATAATTAGTAAGCGGCTATTAGCTTTAAATTTGCCCATTGCCCGTTTAACTACTCTTGAAAAATCTTCTTTATTTCCAGTGTCGTTCTTTTCACCTTTTAAATTTACTTTACCATCAAAAGGGCTTCGTTTATTACCCTGCAGAGTCTTTGGTTCAAAGGTGTGATAATTTGTGATGACTAATCTTGCATTAATATTTTCCAAACGGGATTCCATATTTCGTGGGACTAAATAGCGAATGCTGTAATAGTCCTCTTTATCAACAGGGTTTTTATTTTTTGTATCAACAAACAGAACTCCCAAGCGGTCTTTGATAGTTATGCCGGGAGCAACAATCAGAAAATAATCAGCAAAGCGAGTGTCATTATGATATTCCTGACGGTTGAAATAATGATAAAGAATGAAACAAGCCATGACGACAGTTTTGCCAGTTCCGGTAGCCATTTTGAAAGCAATACGGGGAAGCTGGTTTTCGGGATCATCTCCTACAGATTGCTGTCCAGTGCGAAGTAAGTTCAGGATGTTTTGACCTGCATTAGATTTATCAGCAACTTCATTGAGCCAAATAGCAGTTTCGATAGATTCCTGCTGGGCAAAGAATAATTTCTGAACTGCGTGACGTTCGGAATTCAAGAACCAAAAGGTTAAAAGCTCTTTAGTAACTCTTGTGGTGTTAGGATATTTATCATGACGCCATTTGGCAACTTCATTTCGGCAGAGATTGATTATATGCCATTTATAATCATTAGCATCATCATTCCATTCAAAGACTTCCTTTTGACCAGACTGACGAGAAGGTATGACAGCCAGGTCAGGTTTAAATGTTCTACGACTTTTACAAACATGACTATAATCGAGATTGCCATGTTTATCAGTATCATAATGTAATATTGGTTCTTCGTAGGGGTTGTTGAGTATGGGGTTTTCGGAAATCATTGTTTTGTAAATAGATTATTAGATATGAGACCAGAGATATGAGACTTATAGAAAAGAACAAAAATAAATATAATTTCAGATATATTTAGTTGTTATTTCTTTTATAATTTTTATCGAGGATTACCTGAATGTCAGATTTTTTGTAGAAGCATTTATTATTAAATTTGGAATAACCTATTTTGCCTTTGTATCTCCAGACTTCGAGAGTTCTCTTGCTAATGTTAAGAGACATGCAAACTTTTTCGGCATCCATCCAATCTTCGAGAGGAGTAGGTTCAGAAGTAATTTCAGATTTTTTGTTTTCGATATCCATACTTTTATTATTT
>CAZMDE010000201.1:0-5357 GCA_964564355.1 uncultured Bacteroidales bacterium
AAATTTATGCCGGCCAGACCTGACCGGAAACACATCAACAAACACCTCAGAACCTCAATCCTGCAGGCATTTCTTACACACGATCCTTATTCAAACTAAACATCCAATGGTTTTGGAGTGGCAAAGATACTACTGGTTCGAAGGGTTTCGGGAGTTTTTGGAAAATTTAACATATTCGGCAGGCTTTATTAACCCTTAACCTGTCCTCTTAACAAAAACACCTTTCCTCTGAATCCATAAATATTTTTTTACAGGTAGAACTATTGACAAAATTTTGATAAATTTGTTAGAACTTTTTTAAGGCATCTTTAGTAATCCTTATTAAACATTGCAATTATATTTATGCAAAATATTTCAAATAATACAGAAATCCCAAAATTAGTACCATATCGTAAAGGCGATAAGTGGGGTTTTTATAACACACAAAATCAAACTTTATTTAATTGTTTTTACGATTCAGTATGGTACAACTTAGAAAATAATTATTATGTCGTCGAGTTACAAAATAAGATAGGTATAGTTAATAATTGGGGACAAGAAATAGTTTCATGTATCCATGATGGAATATATAAAATAGATGATTTAGAGAATACCATAATATTAAGTAAAAATAAAAAGTGGGGTGTCTATAATTTAGCGGGGGAACAATTAACAAATTTTATATACGACAATATTTATGCATTTTCAGAAGGTATTGCTGCTGCCTGCCTATCAGGTAAGTTTGGTTTTATTAATAAATTCGGAAGATTGGTTATTCCACATATTTATGATAGTGCTATGACATTTTGGGGGAATCTAACTTGCGTGTTTAGATCAAATAGATTCGGGTATATTGATAGATTGGGTAATGAAATAATTCCATTTATCTATAATAGTGCGGATATCTTTTCAGAAGGATTAGCAGCCGTTGGCTATTGTTGGAAAATGGGATATATAAATAAAAATGCAGAGATGGTAATCCCAAATATTTATATGACAGCAAATACAATTAGAGAGGGTTTAGGATTAGTTACAAGAGAAATTGATAATGAGATTTTATATGGATTTATTAATAAATTTGGAGAAGAGCATATCTCTTGCAAATTCCAAGGAGCGTTCGACTTTTTTAATGGGTTTGCAAGAATTGAAAGGAACAATAGATTCGGATATATAAATCATAATGGTGATGAAGTAATCCCTTGCATTTACGAAACTGCTGGTCTAATTTTCAGAGATCTAACAGAAATAAAAAAGCAAAATAAGTATGGGTTTCTTGATAAATCTGGTAAAGAATATATTCCCTTTATTTTTGAGAAAGTCGGGAGTTTTAGTAAAGGATCTGCGTATGTAATGATGAATAAAAAGTTTGGTTTTATAAATGCATCAGGAGTTTTGTTTATTCCTTGTATTTATGATGATGTAAACTCGTTTACAAATAATCTTGCTAAAGTTAAAATTAATGATAAATGGGGTTATATTGATATAAACGGTAATGAATATTGGGAAGATTAGCACATAGTTCATTCGTTATTTAAACAGAACTTCGAAATATTAAAAATTTATTTACTATTACCTGCATGTGCCTAGAAAAATTAAAGATTCAATCACTAAAAAATATTAACTAAATTTGTACAAGAATATAAAGAAAAATAAACAATTACAAATTTACCTTTTAATTTTAACATGATAGCAAACTATCAATTAAAAATGCTGAAAACCACAAACAGTAAACTACTTAAAATACTCGACAAAAATGTATCTATTTTTTGACACCGAAACAACTGGATTACCTAGAAATTGGAAAGCACCTGTTTCTGACCTTAACAATTGGCCACGGCTTGTTCAATTAGCATACTTGTATTACGATAGCATTGGGAATAAAATTTCAGGCGGAGATTTTATTATTAAACCAGAAGGGTTTACTATTCCAACAGATGCATCAAGAATTCATGGAATCTCAACTGAAAGAGCACTTAGAGAAGGACAACCAATAGTTACCATATTGCAGCATTTTAATTCTTTAATCGCACAAGCAACTTTTCTTGTAGCACACAATATGTCTTTTGATGAAAAAATAGTCGGTTCAGAGTTTTTAAGAAATGGTCTGCAAAATAGTATTGAATCCAAAAAGAAAATCTGCACAATGGAAAGTACTACAAATTTTTGTGCAATTGCCGGACCTTATGGTTACAAATGGCCCAAACTTTCTGAGTTACATTATAAACTATTTAGAACTGGATTTAACGAAGCTCATAATGCAGCGGTTGATATTTCTGCGACAGCCAAATGCTTTTGGGAACTAAAAAGATTAGGAATAATATAAAGCGCCATTATCGCTATTATACCTTCAGACAAGAAGAAAAGATTCGTGAAGCATAGCCCTACATGAAGCTCTCACCATTGCAGTAATATTTCGAAAGAGGGTTCGTACATTTTGGGATTGACTAATTATGTAGCATGAATTAGGTTTCACGGCATTTTTAATTGCGATTAGGAAAAGCAACTACTGTTCCGGAAAAAAGGATTCTATATGATTCATTTAGCTAAGATTTTTTTGATTGGGAACAACAGCAGAAATGCAAATACCACAACATGAATAATGGTAGCAAAAAATAATATGACACCAAACACACCACCCAACACTAATAACCAAATTCTTTCTGCTGAAGAGTTAAGAGCTATATTAAGAAATCCACCCAGACAATACTTAAAGGAAGAGTACGGGAAAGCCAGCATTTACATAAATGGTTACACTTTTGAAGATGAACACTTCATGCTAGATGATAGCATCACAGTAAATTTGCCACTTACATTTGATGGTTGCACTTTTAGGTCTGAAAGGTTTTTTATCATTGATGGATTGATTTGCAATGAAACATTAACTTTTGACGGTTGTATAATATCAAATGCTATTTTCTTTAACAGTGGATCTTTTAAAAAAGAAGTCTTGCTAAAGTATGTACACACTAAAATAGTTCATTTATCTCAATGTACATTTGATAAAGTTAGCATCTCAGGCTATGACATTGATGAAATATGGGTTTCAGGATCAAGATTTGAGAGTCTATATATAGGAGAACACCTATTAGGTTATAATATAAAAAAGCTTGTTATTTTTGCCAAAGAAGATGAAACTGGAAATATTTTTGTTAGGGATCAAAGTTTTGATGAACTATATTTACATGGTACAAACAAGGGGAAAGTTTTAAGTTTCGAAAAAATAAAATGCAACAATATTTCTATAACAAATTTCAAAAATGAAGGTACATTAAACTTTTTTAGCATTGAACCGAATGATTTGACCAATGACAAAAGGTATTTCCAGATTACCAATAGCAATTTAGACAAAGTTCAATTTTATAGAGCACTATTTTCTCAATATAAAGAGCTTATAATAATAGATAGCTTTATTACTGACGCTCTTTTTATAGGCTGCAAATGGAGTAACAATGTAAGAGCGGCAAATGGACCAGGATATCCTACATTTGAGGATTCGCTAAAGGCTGGACGCAAAACTACTCCTATGGAAACTGTTGCTATAAAAGAGGCGTATAGACAACTTAAAATCTCCATGTCTAAGCATAGTGACAAAATACAGGAACACAAATTCTATTCTGAAGAACTAAACTATCACAATAAGTCACTATCATGGGGATGGCCTTGGGAAAATCAATTTTGGGACAAAATGATTTTACTTTGGAGCAATATATTTAGCGATTATGGTCAGAGTTTTATAAAACCTCTATTCTGGTTATTATTTGGACATTATATTCTTTTTCTAATAGCAATTTTATTTAACGGTTTTGACCCTTTACACATTTCCATATGCAAACCTACAGCTACAGGCTTTCAAGATGCGTTTGAAAAATTCTTTATATATATCAATCCTTTAAGGAGGTTAGAGACATCATTTTCTGGCTACCTAATTCTCTTAGACTTGATAATGCGAATCTGGTCTTCTTATATGATTTACAATCTTATTAGGGCATCCAGACGATTTATATCATAATAAACATAAGCACATGACACAAATCGAGTAGACGGCCTATGAGATATTAAGCCAAAGGAGCAATTCACTCCAGATAGTAGCGATACCCCCTCTGATTCAGTTACCCAAGTGTAATCTTTGTTATGAGGATAGAACTACACGAGATAGCCCGGCCAGTCATACGGTAATGCGCAAACTCGCAATGCAATTTCACCTTTGTAAAATATACGCACATAAGGTTTAAGCGCTCGAAAATAAATTTGTATTTTTGATCTTTAAACAGCTTACACTCCGTGTGCGCTGTATACTCAAGCATTGCACACAAATTGAAATAGAAATAGTAAGGTAAAAATGTATGAATAAAGTATTTCCAATAATAGGTAAATCAAAAATTTCGCCCGAAAAGTATATGATACTGGGTACTGGTTTTTTTATTAATACTGTTGGTTACTTTACTACTGCTGGACATGTATTTAGAGATAATCGAAACGCTTGTGAACAATTTTATATTTGTTTTCCAAAAGGGAATGAGTATGTAGATTTATTTCCAATTGCAATTTATAAATTTTATTCCAAAAAAATATATAACGACCGAGAGCGATTAAAAAATGATTTAAGGCCAAGATATGAATATCAGTGTGGGCCAGAATATATAGATGTTGCTGTTGGGAAAGTTGAGATTACAATAACAGATTGTTTTGAATTCAAAAAAAAGAGATCTTATGAATGGAATAAATTGAATATGCCTTGTTTTAATCGAAATAAAGAAACTTGCACTAAAAATGAATTTACTCTTAAAGATGGTAAAGTCAATAGCCTATTCATCGAATTTCATAATTGGGATTTGAGACTTAGAGAAAGACTAAGACTTGCGAGAATACCATTTTTATATGAAACAATGGAATTTGATAATGTTGATCTTTATAATAACTGTATCGAAGTATATGGAAATGGAACAAAGGGTAATAGTGGAGCTCCGGTCTTAAACGAAAATGGAAAAGTAATAGGAATCTATGTAGCTGGTGCTGATTTCAATAATTTAAGAACTGTTCTTTTATCCAGATCTGCCAGAAAAAGGGTATCGGTATTAATAAAATTAATTGAACGGAAAAAATGCCCAGTTATTAATCGACAAAACGCCCACTGAGTCGTTTAGCCCACCGGTGATCCCCTGACACAAACCAGCCACGATTTTTTCACGCCCAATTTTATTTTTGTCAAAACCGAGAATCCCCCCGATCCTGAAGGGATCGCATGTTTGTAACCCGAAAGAGCCCCTCCAGTCCCAACCGACCCGGAAAGGGTCGTATGTGGGTTTGGGGAAATGGTAAATGATTAAGGGTTTCCCGAATAAATTTAACTTCAGAACAGGAAGGCGGAGTGCAGGAAG
>CAZMDE010000202.1:0-5342 GCA_964564355.1 uncultured Bacteroidales bacterium
CACGCTATTTGTTTCAGGAATCTTAGTAAAGTCTGATGTAAAATCAACCTTTGGTAATGAAATTAAAGGAGAACAGCCATCGGAAGTTTTTATAGAATTTCTTGCTACATCAAAAGTAGCAAGCATGATCTGATTCTGGTTATGAGTAAATGTATTCATACAAGAGTCATTGGTATAATCCATATAATTCATGAACATATCGCTTGTATTGGAGCATGAAGGATGCGGAAACTGTGGACAGAGAAAGTTAGCTGCTTGCTGAACAGGAGTGTCTTCACAATAATCTGTACAATTACAACCTTCACAAGACTCGCCATCTCCATCTCCCCATAAATGATATAAGCCTAACCAATGTCCTACCTCATGTGTTGCAGATCTCCCTTTATTATATTTTGAATGATGGTTTCCTGTTCTTCCAAATACTCTGTAATTTATTACAACACCATCAATTAATTCATTCTCCCCCGGAAAGCTTGAATATCCGGCTATATTAGAAGGAATATTTCCTGACCATATATTCAGATACTTTGATCTGTCCCAGTTGTTGTCACCTCCACTGTTTGAAAACTTTATGCCACTATCAAGCAAAAACTGAGCAACAGTTGTTTTTTTTCTGATAATTCCATTAGTAGGGTTACCATTCGGTGTTCTCTGAGCAAGGCAAAATTCTATCCGGCAGTCAGAAGCAACAGATTTGAAAATGTCAGGAGTTTTTATTGCATCATAATTCATTCGTCTGAAATCCTCATTTAGCACATCTAATTGAGAATAGATTTGCGCATTTGTGATATTTTCTTCCGCTGTATTATATACAATATGGAAGACAACCGGTATGGTTATAATATTCTCTCCTGATTTGAGGTATTGATTGTTCTTTAGCAGGTTTTGAATTTTTGCTTTAATAATGTTTAATCTGCTTTCAAGTCCCGGGTCATTTTGTTTTAGCTTTTTATAATATTCACCCGTTCCGCATCTATTCATTATGTCATCCTGCGAATATGAAGCATAAACCAATAGAGTGAGAATTATTAAAAACAGATATTTTTTCATATTTTAAAAAACTTCTTACAAGACAGATTATTGCAAAAATAGTAAAATAAATTGAATGAACCAGTGGTAAACTTATGAACTATTGAACTAAAGAGCTGATGAATTTTTTAGCTTCTTCTTTGGAGGGGGCTTTTCCATGCCATTTGTAATCACCTTCTATTGATTTCACACCTTTACCCATAGTGGTTTTAGCTATGATAACTGTAGGTTTTCCTTTTATGTTTTTTGCAGTATTATATGCATTTATAATATCAGTGAAATCATGACCATCTATATTAATTACATTCCATCCAAATGCTTTCCATTTATCCTGCAATGGTTCGATTTCCATAACTTCTTTAACTGCACCATCAATCTGCAGAAAGTTCCTGTCGACCAATGCAACCAGGTTATCAAGCTTATGATGAGCAGCACTCATAGCAGCTTCCCATATTGAGCCTTCCTGTAATTCTCCATCACCATGCACAGTATGAACTCTCCAATTTTTATTGTCAATCTTAGCTGATAATGCCATTCCAACTGCAACAGAGAGTCCCTGCCCGAGAGAACCTGACGAAACTTCAACCCCTGGAAGATTATGGTCACGACCGGGATGTCCCTGCAGCCTGCTTCCTAACTTTCGTAATGTCAATAATTCTTCTTTTGGAAAATAACCTGAATGTGCTAATGATGTGTATAAAACAGGTGCCACATGCCCGATAGAGAGTATAAGCCTGTCTCTTTCTTCCCAATTGGGCTTCTCGGGTTTATGATTAAGGATCTTAAAATAAAGGGCTGTAAATATATCTGCTAATCCGAGTGAAGCTCCTAAATGTCCTGAACCTGCTGCTGCCAGAGAATTAATAATACTAATTCTTATTTCTACTGCTTTGCTTTTTAACTCTTCAGGCTCTTGAAGCTTCAATTTAATAGGTTTAAAAATTTTAAATCTGATTAATCTGATAATCTGAAAAATCTGATGAATCTGATAAAATAAGCGAAGCGATTCATAAGCTCCTTAATATAAAATTATTATAGCGAATAATCTTTTAATTCAGGATGTGTACAGGATAAATTATTTCTTTTCCGATGGCAACAGCTTTTTCATTATCAGGTATCATGCTGTGATGTCTTGTAGGTAGGGATTTTTCTAATCCTTTGCGTATGTATTCATTACCAATAATAGGCTTTAGTTTTAAAAATCCGCCTAATACTATCATGTTGAAAGTTTTGGCAAGACCTAATCTGGCAGCTTCATCAGTTGCATCTATTCTGTAAATATTTATATCTTTTCTCTCCGGGTGATGGGTAATTCCATTGCCATCATAAATTAATACGCCTCCTGGTTTTACTGACTTTTCAAACTTATCCATTGATTGCTGGTTAAGGATAATCGCAGTATCAAATTTGTTTAATATTGGAGAGCTGATTCTTTCGTCACTTACTATCACTATCACATTAGCAGTGCCGCCTCTCATTTCGGGTCCGTATGAAGGCATCCAGCTAACTTCTTTATTTTGCATTACTCCTGAGTATGCAAGTATCTTACCCATTGATAAAACTCCTTGCCCGCCAAAACCTGCTATTAATATTTCTTCTGTCATTTTTATAGATGTTAGATATTAGACTATAGATATTAGATTTTTAATTATTCACTATTCACTGTTCTTTCGGAACTTTTATATCTCCCATAGGATAGTATGGAAACATATTTTCTTCCATCCATTTGTTGGACTTCACTGGTGTCATTTTCCATCCTGAATTACAATTCGACACTATTTCAATAAAGCTTACTCCTTTTTTTAACTTTTGGTTTTCAAAAGCTTTCCTGATAGCTTTTTTAGCTTTTCGGACAGCAGCAGGAGTATGGACAGCTTGTCTTGTAACATAATAAGTTCCGGGAAGCTGTGCTACCAATTCAGTCATTTTTAAAGGGTTTCCCATCATTTCCAGGTTTCTGCCATAAGGAGATGTAGATGTTTTCATATTCTCCAATGTAGTTGGAGCCATCTGTCCGCCTGTCATTCCGTAGATACCATTATTAATAAATATCATAGTAATATTTTCACCCCTGTTACATGCATGAATAGTTTCAGCAGTTCCAATAGCAGCAAGGTCACCGTCGCCCTGATATGTAAACACGAATTTTTCCGGCATCAAACGTTTTATTGCAGTTGCAAGTGCAGGAGCCCTGCCATGAGCAGCCTGCTGCATATCGAGGTTAAAGAAATTATAGGCAAGAACTGAACAGCCAACAGGAGCAACTCCTATAGTGTCTGCTTGCGCATTCATCTCTTCAATAACCTCCGCAATCAACCTGTGTGCAGTACCATGTCCGCAACCGGGGCAATAGCTCATAATATTATCTGTCAAAACCTTTGTCCTTTTATAGACAATGTTTTCGGTTTTTTTTATATCTTCTTTTGAAATTACCTGATCAGCCATCTTTATTTTTTTTAATTTATTTTTTATTTTTCTTAAAACTAGAAACTAGAAACTATTTAATTATCTTGCATTCGAGTGCATTAAGTATTTCAGAAGGAGTGGGGATAATGCCGCCGAATCTTCCGAAATGTTCTACCTTAATTTTTCCTTCAACTGCAAGCTTGACATCTTCTACCATCTGACCGGCACTCATTTCAACTGATAACATGCCTTTTACCTGGTCAGCAAGCGTTCTCAATACTTTATAAGGATAAGGATAAAGACTTATTGGTCTTAATAAGCCAACTTTAATTCCTTTCTTTCTGCCAAATTCAATAGCTTTCTGGCATATACGTGCGCTTACTCCGTATGCAACAAATAGATATTCCGCATCATCACATTGTATTTTTTCAAATCTCACTTCCTCAGCTTCACACTGCCTGTATTTTGCCTGTATTTTTAAATTTAGCTTTTCCTGTTCTACTGAATCAAGATAAAGGGATGTGATAATATTTCTTTCTCTGTCAGGTGTCTTACCGGTAGTTGCCCATGGAGAATTTTTGATTATCTCTTCACTTGTCCATCTTGGAATATTGTCAAAAAGCTCTACTTTTTCCATCATCTGACCGATAGCTCCATCAGATAATATCATAACAGGGTTACGGTATTTGAAAGCAAGCTCAAATCCGAGCTTTACAAAGTCAGACATTTCCTGTACTGAAGCTGGGGCAAGGGTTATAAGCTTGTAGTCTCCATGACCTCCTCCTTTTACTGTCTGGAAATAGTCAGCCTGTGATGGCTGAATAGTCCCAAGACCCGGACCTCCTCTTACAACATTAACAACTACGCAGGGCAATTCTGCTCCTGCAAGATATGATAAACCTTCCTGCATTAAACTGATACCCGGACTGGATGAAGATGTCATGACTTTCTTACCGCATGAAGCTCCGCCATATAACATATTGATAGAAGCTACTTCACTTTCTGCCTGTAAAACTACCATTCCGTTCCTGTCATAGGCTCTTTCAGCCATCAGATATTCTATAATTTCTGACTGAGGGGTTATCGGGTAACCGAAATATCCGTCACATCCGGCTCGTATAGCAGCTTCTGCTACTGCCTCATTCCCCTTCATTAATTTTAATTCTCCCATTGCTTATTTTATTATTTGCTAACGCTCATGAGAACGCTTTGCTTAGTTTTTATTAGTTTATCTAATTTATTATTCTTAATTCCTAATTCCTAATTCTTAATTAAGCGGGAACCGCTTTCGCCCTGTAGACAGTTATCACTCCATCAGGGCAGACAACCGCACAGTTAGTGCAGCCTGTGCAATTATCATTTTGCTTAATAGCATAATGATAGCCTTTGCCATTTACTTCTTTTGCAAGTACAATTACATCTTCAGGACAGGCTGCTATGCAAACTTCACAACCTTTACATTTATCGATGTCTACTTCTATATCTACTTTTGCCTTTGCCATTATTATCTGATTTTATTATGAATTTATATTTTACGCGACAAAACTATAATTAATTTACAATTTCTTATTAATAAATTTTAACATTTTTATTGTTTATGCTTTAAATAATTAATAAATAATCAATTACAAAACTTCTAATTTATGTAATGTTCTTTATTTAATTGATTAATTAAAACAGAATTGAACTAATATACTAATGAAATAAATTCGGATTATTTTATATTTTTTTAACACATTATATATATAGGTATTATATATCTTTGCACAAATGTTTAATCATTGAGTTTTTAATAATTAAGTTAAACCTTAAAATATATTTATATGGGAGTATTAGTAGGTAAAAAAGCACCTGTTTTCAGAACAGATGCAGTTGTAAATGGCAAAGATTTTGTTAGCGATTTTTCA
>CAZMDE010000203.1:0-5340 GCA_964564355.1 uncultured Bacteroidales bacterium
ACCCTATACCAACAGCGACAATCACTCCTCAGGGACAGACAACTTTTTGTCAGGGAGGAAGTGTAATTCTAAATGCAAATACAGGTAATAGTTTGAACTATCAATGGCAGAATAATGGAAATAATATAGACGGAGCAACTATATCTTCTTATACAGCTAAATCAAGCGGTAATTACACAGTGATAATCACTAACAGCAGCAATTGCTATGTAACTTCACAGGAAGTAACAATAACAGCTAATCCAATGCCTGCAGGCACAATTAACCCTCAAGGACCAACAACTTTTTGCCTGAAAGACAGTGTTGTTCTGATAATAAATACAAGTGCTGGGACTATCTACCAATGGAAAAAAAATGGAACTGATATAGCAGGTGCAACAATATCAGCATATACTGCTTATGAAGCAGGCATTTATTCAGTGATAATATCTAATATTAGTAATTGTACACTTACTTCCGATAATCTTACGGTTTCTATTTTTAACCCCACAGCTATATTAAGCTCCGAAGGAGCAACAAGTATTTGTAAAGGAAGTTCAGTATTATTAAAAGCAAATACAATTACAGATTATTCTTATCAATGGAAAAAAGAAGGAATTGACATCCCCGGGGCTAGTAACACATTTCTTACTGTTGATTCTGAAGGGAGTTATTCATTTGTCATGTCAAAAGGAGCTTATTGTATAGATACCTCAACTGTGCAAAAAATAAATGTAACCCTTTCACCTGTTGCTTCAATCTATCCACCCGGACCTTTTACAATATGCACAGATAGTGCAATTACAATTAGCGCAAATTTTGAACCCGGCTTATCATATCAATGGCAAAAAGATGAAAACAATATTGAAGGAGCTACCCGTAATATTTTCACCTTTAATACTAAAGGAAATTACACTGTCATAGAAACAGATAGTATTGGTTGTTTTGGAAAGCAAAGTGTTATAACTGAAATTAAATGTCCACCATTATCAATTCATGTTCCAAATGCATTTACTCCGGACGACCCCGAACTAAATAAGATTTTTTATACAACCGGCACTAATATAACCAATTATAAAATAGACATATATAACAAATGGGGAGCACTTGTATTTCAGTCAGATGACATAAAAAAAGGTTGGGATGGGAAATATAATAACGCGGATTGTCCAATTGGTACATATGTATACATTATTTATTACGAAGGTAATATTAATGGTTATAATGCAAAGAAAATTAAAAAGGGAGCAGTTACTCTTCTTAGATAATCATGATTGAGAAGTATGGAAGAGAAATTTTAGAAAAATATACATACATATTGAAATTTTTTAATGAAATGTTACAAAAAATATGTAAATTTGTTTTTTTATTTTTTATATATAATTTACTAATTATATGAAAATATTAAAACAAAAAAAACTGATGAACTTAAAAAGTTTTTTTTTCTTTCTGTCAATATTAATTACAGCTATTTTTAATACTGCTACCGCCCAGTTGGTTGTTACTCCTGCTACAGACCTTGTATCTGCAAAGGATTTAGTAGATGGTGTGTTAATAGGAGAAGGCGTTACATTTAGCAATGTTTCGTGGAGCGGACAGTTCACTTATACAAATCTAACCCCTACAGGAAGTCAAATAGGTCGGTTTGAAACCGGTCCTATAAAAACAAATCTTGGAATAGAAAAGGGTATTATAATGAGTACCGGAGATGTAATTAGAGCATCCAGACCTAATGTTTATCCTGCAAGCAGTAAAAATTACTTTGATTATTTTTGTGCTTGTGAGATAATAAAAGGTGATAATAAATGTAAACAAAACTTACCCGGTTGCCAGATTAAAGATGCAGACCTGGAAGCACTTATAGGTACTGTTAATAAAACATACGATGCTACATCTTTAGAGTTTGATTTTATTCCGGCTTCAGACCAGATTAGTTTCAGATATGTTTTTGCTTCAGATGAATATCCAATTTTTGTTTGTTCTCCTACAAATGACGTGTTTGGTTTTTTTGTGACCGGTCCAAAGCCCGGAAGCGGAAGTTATACAAATGAAAATATTGCATTAATTCCTGACAAGAACCCTCCTCAACCCGTCTCTATTAATACAGTTAATAGTGGCAGTTGCGGTCCGGGATATACTCAAAAACCAGGCGTTGATTTAACTAACAATAAATTTTATGTAGATAATACAAATCATGACTCAATAGTTTACAATGCTTTTACTAAAGTATTTTACGCCAAACTTGATGTAATACCCTGCCAGTCTTATCATTTAAAACTTGCAATTGCAGATGTTGTTGATGGAGTATTCGACTCTTCTGTATTTATAGAAGCAAAAAGTTTTACCGTTAAACCCCCAAAAATCACATATGAACATCCTGAAATTGATGATTCTGCATCTGTCAGAGATTGCAATGATGCCATAGTTACTTTTAAAACCACAAATGGTAAAGGGGTTTTAAACGACTCTATAATAAATATAAGCTTTACCGGTAATGCTATTTTAGGTACTGATTTCTCTACAATTCCTGATGATATTTCCACAAGCATAACTATGAAAAAAGGACAAGATTCATTGGTTTTTAAAATACATCCTCTTTGCTCAGGCAATAAGATTGGACCAGATACAGTAAATATAAATGTAAGATCTTGCGGTATCACTTCAACATATCCAATTAAAATTATTGCTTATCCTCAAATTGCAGCAACAGCCAGTCCTGATACTACTATTTGCATAGGGCAATCAGTAAATCTTTCCTTAACTAATGTTAAATATGGCAATGGTGGTCCTTATCAATATTCATGGTCTTCAAACCCTGTAGGTTTTACTTCTACAGCTTCTAATTTTACCGTAAGTCCAACTGTAACTACTACATATACTGTAAGAGTTAACGATGATTGTGGTTTATGCTCGTCAAATATTTATAATATTGTAGTAACTGTAATTAACCTGTCTGTAAATATTACAGCAGAAAGACCAACTACATTCTGCTCTGGAGATAGTGTTGTTTTAAAAGCAAAACCTGTTAAGGATTATACATTTCAATGGAAGAATTCAGGAATAAATATACCCGGGCCAAATGATAGCAATTTAATTGCTGCAAATGCAGGTGTTTACAACTTAGTTGTAACTGGTATAAATAATTGCACGGCTACTTCAAATAACATAACAGTAGTTATATCTAATCCTGTAGCTAAAATAACTCCCCAAGGACCAACAAGCTTCTGCAAAGGAGGTTCAGTAATATTAGATGCAAATATAATTGTAGGTTATTCTTATCATTGGAGAAAAGGTGGAGTTGATATTTCTGATACTAACACATCAATAAAAGTTGATTCAGCCGGGATATATTCATTTGTTATGTCTAAAGGAGCATTCTGCAAAGACACTTCAACTACTCTGACAATAATTGTCAATCCTTCTCCTATTGCATCAATTCTTCCACCAGGTCCTTTTACTGTTTGTCTCGATACTGCTATAACTGTTAGCGCCAATTATGACCCTGAATTGACTTATCAATGGCAGAAAGATGGCAGCAACATTGAGGGTGCAACAAATAGTATATTTACTTTTTCAGAAAAAGGGTTTTATACAGTTATAGAGACAGATAATATAGGATGTTTCGATAAAGATACTGTATTAGCTGCCATAAAATGCCCATCTTTAACTCTTTTTGTTCCCAATGCATTTACTCCCGAAAATAGTCTTGCTAATACTACATTCTACCCTAAGGGGAAAAATATTGCAAATTTCAATATAAATATTTATAACAGGTGGGGTGGATTAGTTTTTCATTCTGCTGACATGAATTCCGGATGGGACGGCAGGTATAAGGGTGATTTATGCCCTCTTGGAGTTTATGTTTATGTTATCAAATATGAAGGTTATATAGATAATCTTTATCAAAAGAAATCCCAAATTGGAACTGTTACGCTTGTCAGATAATAGATTTGCCTTAAGCAATACACAATACTAAATTAATAATGGATTGTAATAAAGCTAAAAATATCACTTTATGTAATTGCACCTATCCCTGTTCCAGGAAAGGCAAGTGCTGTGATTGCCTGGCATATCATAGAAACAATGGAGAGTTACCGGCTTGTTATTTCCCTGATAAAATTGAAAAAACTTACGACCGTTCTATTCAGAATTATATTAACTGTGTTCTGAAATCTAATTAGTTTCTAATTTAAAATCCTTAAAACAGATTATATTTATTGGTATTTGTTCCTGTGTTAAAAACAAAATATTTATTTCTAATTTTTTAGCTTTCTCTTTTCCCAGTAATAGAACAAATATATAAACACTGCAGTGATAATAATGCTCATAAGCAGGAAAAAGTAATTAGACTGTGGAGAAAATATTTTATCAATATCTGTTTTGATCAATCCTTTGCTTTGCAAATAAGAACCTATGACTGCAGTTCCATTATTTATGAAATGAGCAATAACAGGAACCCAGATTGTTCCTGACCAGACAAACAGGTAGCCAAATAATGCTCCAAGCAGCATTCTGGGGATAAATCCATAAAACTGGAAATGAATTAAGCTGAAAATAATAGCAGACAACCATATGGCAAGGTGAGTTTTCTTAGTCCAGTCCTTAATAAATCTAACCAAGAAGCCCCTGAAAAATAATTCTTCCCCAATAGCAGGTAAAATGGCAATCATCATCAAATTAACCAATAATCCTTTTGAAGTAGTTACATTCAGGAATGCTTTTGTAATAATTTCTGCTTCAATTTCTGAATTTTTCATCCATTGCTCAATTGCTTTAAATTGATGAGGCAGAAATAAGCGTGAATTGACATCCACCATCCATTCTATTACAGGCATAGAAGAAAATACAATCAACACGGTAAAAAATATAGAAATAAGCCGTAAGTCATAAGTCTTAAGTCTCAAGTAATCCAAAGGTTTGTCACTTAAAAGATAGCCTATTACTAAAGGTGGGATAATAAATAATCCGACTGTTTGCCATATCTGTAAATATTTTAAAATATTAATATGAAAATGGTTATTGTAATTTATACTCCTAAGAATATACTGAAAGGATAAATAATTAATTCTGAAAACCGGAAGAGACAATAGTATCCCTATACAATTAATGACAATAAATGAAGCAAGAATAACGCACATTATAACGAGTAGCTTCGTTATTGGTGTAAGATTTTTTGAAATTCCTTTTAGCACAATTAAGTATTTAGAGTTATTTTTGGGCAAATTTATAATAATAAAATTTGCTAAAAATAGGAAACATAGAAATTAATGATTTCCCCCTGGCTCTTGCACCGCTGGAGGACATTACAGACTTTGCATTCAGGTTGGTTTGTAAAAAATTCGGTGCTGACCTTATGTTTAC
>CAZMDE010000204.1:0-5334 GCA_964564355.1 uncultured Bacteroidales bacterium
TTTTTTGAAAAAGAACAAGGTAGATTGGCAGTTGGTAAAGCGCCGTTAATCAATTTTACGCCGCTCGTTGAAATCATTTCTGCCGAAAGTGAAAAAATTTCCCCTTCCGAAACGCCACCGCTCAACCAAGTTGCCGAACCCGTTGAAAATTATAAAAGAATTGGGAAATAATTTATAACCGGTTCTGGTAATTTCAAAATGATTAGATCAGTTGGTAATTTTGATTATGTTTTAAAGTTATTACACTCCATAAAAAGCTTATAAAACAACTCATTCCCCATTTCAAATCTCTTTTTTATGGGTAAGTATTCATTATCAATTGACTCATTATCGAAGAAAATGACATTTGCAATTTCTTCAATTTCAGTTTTTTTCTGAGTGGCATAATCCCGTTTCGACCGACCTTCACATTTAGATGGAAGACTGCAAATTGCAAGGTAGTTTTTACACTCCGAGTTCATGAAATAAAGCAAACTTCTGATAAATCCGGTTCCTACTGATGACCCGAGTCCTGTTAAAATAACATATTGATGGTTTTCTTTGAAAATTGCTTTCATTTCTGGTGTTAAGTCGAGTGGTTTTTTATAGTGAATTCCGTTTATACGGTAATCCGGATGATTTCTAAAAAACAGATGCTCCATTTCTGGTTTCAGGTGCTCTACATAAGGACCGGTGATACAAGAATATTTTGCCTTTATTCCTTTCTCAAAAATGTGCACCATCGCGTTTGTTCCACCCTGACCTAAACCAACAATATGCATTTGGGTGTTTGAGTGATTTCCTTCAACAAAAATAACTGGTAATAAAACTATTGCGCTCAATATTCCCAATCCTTTGATTACTTGTCGTCTTTTCATCTTGATTCTTTTTGATTATTTTTCCAAAAGTAACGGTAGGGTAAGACAAAGGATGTCGCATGAGAAAGGATTTTTGTGAAATTGTGCTGAAGTTATGATGCTACTTGGAAGGCTGGAGTTTTTTAACCGACACTGCCAGTAATACTAACTATGCAGTATCGGTTAGGTATATAGTTACAAAAATTATAATTTTATTTTGTAAATCAGCAAAGTGATGTTTATTGTAAGTGATTCAATATAAGGTATTAAATGACATATTCTAACAATTCTATTTTAAATCTAAAACAATTGGGATTACTATATTTTCAATTTCATGAATACCATTCAGAACATTTTCTATCCAATCCTGAAAATCCTCTTCTTGTTGAGGATAAGGCGAATAGCTTCTGGCAATCAGCCATTTGTTTATTGGTATTTCCAAATTTTCTTTAATTTCTATTAATCCCTTAGCATCATCTTCATGAAAACCGACAATCAATGTTTGGGGTTGAAATGAGAGTCTGAGTTTGTAGTTATTTATAGATTTATGTAGTAATATTTCCCATCCTCTGTAAAAAAATGAACCTGTATCAGAATCAACAAATTTAATCCAATCATTTTTAATGCTTAGGCAAGAATCTAATTTTATAAAATTGGTAACTATGTTATTACGATAATTTGATATTAACGTATTGTTGTCATAATAGTTATTCCAGCGAGCTTCTCTATACAAATACATTTCGTTATCATTTCCTCTTAATATAGATCTTGAGGTTGATGCACCTGACAAAAGTACCTTGTAATGTATAATATTAAACTTCCACAAGATTGTTTTATCAGTATATTCAGAAATAATTAGCTGAATTTCAGCGCTATAATTTTGTGAATTTTTTAATAAAGTAATTATTTCTGATATGGCAAATTTCACTTTATCCTTTTTCAATAATTCGCGCCAATTTGCACCATTATCTAGTAAAACCACGTTTTCATTAATTGTACTTTTTGTCAACATTGCACGAATTAATATGTAATCCTTTTTCAAATATTCAACACTGCCATCCTTTCCAAATATTTCTTTTGCTATATCTCTTTTTTGAATGAAATCTTCAAGGCGTTCCCACTCTTTACTAAGTAAGAGAAATGAAATACAACCCCTAAATAATTCGTGGTTTTCAGCATTTAACAGTTCATGCTCCCATTCGCTTTTATTTTCAATTAGTATGGTTTTGAGTCTTTCTTCTACTATTTGAGACGGTAGAAAAAAGGAGATTTTATTTGCAGGATTTCTTAAATAGTGATGAATATCCAAACAGTTTTCACCAATTGCATTTATTGATTTTACCGCACTATTAAAAGCTGATGGACTGTCAATCGTCGTATTTTCAATGATATTTCTTGAAAACTGCATCCACCTTCTAAATGATTCACTTATTATTTCGTCACTTTTACTATGACTCATGTAATGAACAATGCAATAATATCTTATTCTGTCATAATAAGTTGGTTTATTTGAAATTACTGCTTTGAATAAAGATTTGTCTTGCCAAAAATTAATATCAGCTAATATTTCGATAAACCGATCATTGTATATGTATTGATAATCAAGTGCGTTAGTGATAAAAACAACATCTTCACATGAAAAGCAGTTTAAATTTTCATTTTCATATTTCGATAATGCTATCTCATTGTTATTTGCAAAAAACTGTATTTCATCCTGAAATCCTTTATCAACAAATCCAAACATTAACATTCCGTTGATAAACTGCATGAACTCGTCATCCATTGTATCATCATTTGAATTCGATGATTTAAACGCATCCCGGTGTTTCCAAAATAGGTTAGTCCAATCATTATCAATCTTATTTTGCCAATCCAAATTGTCTGGATATTTTTTTTGAAACCAAACTTTAAAATTTTCAAACGTTGTAAGGATTTTACCTCTTGAGTTCATTTTGATATACAAATCATCCGTTAATCCGGTATCTTCAATCGATAAAAAGTTGAATGTTATAGGTCGTTTATTACAGATATTATCCCACAATTGGATAAAATCTGACCCGCCGAATTGAAAATGAATATCATAAATCATATTTAGCATTGAAATGATTGTCGGATCTTTTTTCCAGGAATGAAAAAACCATCTTTGATCTAGTATCCATTTTTTTAAATCAGCTTCATCGAAATTTATAGGTTCATCAAGAATTGCCTGACAAAAATCAGTTGAACTTTGACGAGTTTCATAGCGAAAGCGTCTTAAGATTTCGACTTCAGCGATTTTATTGGCATTCTTTGCTATATACCAATGGATTAAAAACAAAGTAGTTAGCCTTTGTTGGCCATCTAAAGGAATAAATTTATGGTCTGAATTGTATCCATAAATAAAATCAATATCCAAATTATTTGGCGTGGAAATCGCTTTATGAAAACGAATCAATATTTTGTTTCTAATATCAACGGCTTTAATGTCATCTCGACCTTGAGCATAATCACGTTGGATTTGAGGTATTACGATAGAGTTTTCCGCAATTACTTGCCAAAAACTTGTTTTGGTATTTTTTATATTTTCACTCATATCTTTAAGCTTATGAAATAAAAGAGTTTAACATTTTATTAATTTTCGAAAAATAATCAGTACGATCTGGGGTACTCCAAAATTGCATATGTGTTATGTCATTACTGTAGTACTTTAAGAATACATACTTGGTGCATATGGGAATGAAAACCTTCTTATCTGTTTCAGAATCAAAGATCATTTTTCGCTTTAAAGGGAAAATGCTATTGTTGAGTGAACTATTGGTGTCTTTATCTAACAAAGCCAAATTCATAATTGAGTGAATATCACCAGTATCTCCTCCGAAAAATGAAAAAACTTTGTTTGGTAAATCTCCCAGTTTAATGTTCTTTCCTAATTTTAGAGTCTCATCAAAATCTGCAATTAGTTGTTTTGCCTCCTTTTCTTTTTCAGCATCTTTCTGAAATTTTTCAACTTCAGTTTTTGTTTCTATTATCCAATTCTTTATCGCATCCGAATCAGTTAATTTTTCTGATTTTTAAGCGTGGATATGTTCCAAACTCCACTGGTTATATTTATATTTATAAAATGGGAAGTAATTATAAGGTGTTGACTTTAATGTTGTTTCAACATTAAATAGCAATAATACATTTTTTATCTTTTCGTAATCCTTTTGCTTGTCGAATGACAACAGCTCTAATTGGTATTTTCCAACTTTTTCTTTAATTAAAGCAATTATGTCGGTTTTAAATTCAGATTTTGGTGAATTAAGTTTAGAATCGTAAAGTTTTATTAACTCATTTATTTTGGAAAACCCAGTGTAGATTAAATACCCCACATAATGGTATAATTCAGAATCTTCATACCAACTCATTAATACATGGAAATACCTTTCTGCTTTTTTCCATTCTTTATCTTTGTTTTCATTATTTAAAAAATGAAAAAATGTATGGAGTTTCTCCTCTTCGTTAAATTCGCTATCATATTTACCGGAAATTAAATCTAAAATGTACTCAATTCGATTATGTGACCGTTCTATATTCTGATTAATAAAACTCCAAAAAGAAACATCATTTAAGGCATACTCAATCCTATCCCATTTTTCAGCAATTTCGTTTTTGCGAGTTTTATTTCCTGCATTATTAAGGTAAAGTGCTTTTATAAGTTCAGCATTTGTTAAAGGTATTTTACCTATATTGATTTGTTCAAAAATAGTCTTTGGATCAGAATTAGTTTTCAGTTCATACCAAATTACTTTTGTTTGCTCAAGCAAGCATCTCAGAAAATCTTCTTTCTCCAGATTGCTTTTACCTCCTTTTTTTTCTTCACTCGCACTATCAAACCACTTTTGAATAATTTTGTAGGAATTAAAAAAGTGGAAATTGTCAATTTTATCCTCCTGCTGATTAATGGATATATACTGAGTCCAAGATTGAATGTTTTGCAAAGTATTTAACTTGGTTAGAAATGTTTGGCTACCGGTACGAGTATTATAAAATATTGAAAATGGTGCAACATTTTTTAAATAACTACAAATCAAATAAATGGTGGTGAGTCTTTGTTGGCCATCAACAAGTTCATAAAGTGGGGTAGGATTGTTATCGATGTCTTTTGTTACTTTTGTAACTATTACTGGTTGTAGCCAGTAGGTGGCTAAAGGGTCTTTGCCTTCATTTTGTGAAAAAGTAAAAATATCGTTAAGCAAAGCATTTACTTCGATGTCGCCCCAACGATAACCTCGTTGATATGATTCGACTTGAAATTTTTCATTTAGCAACTTGCTAATAGTTCTTGGTTCTAAAAGATTCTCTTCCATCAAGTTAATTTATTATATATCTTATATTTACTTCTATTTGTAATATGATTTCTGCACATAGAATTTTTTAATCATTATTTTTCAAAATGCCTCAAAAACAACTCCCCACAAGCCTTCGCATCGCTCAAAGCTTCGTGATGGTTCAAATGTATCTGATATTTTTTACACAA
>CAZMDE010000205.1:0-5329 GCA_964564355.1 uncultured Bacteroidales bacterium
ATAAATTAAAAGTTGAAAAAAATTATCTTTGAATAATCAGTTAAAATTACCAGAATTTTATTTTAGCGAAACCTCTTCTTTTCATTACGCCCCAGGTTTTTCTGCCTAATACAAAGTACAGAAAATTACCACGTATTGCAGACCATAGATTAAGAAGCTGGAATGTAAAGGGCTCTATAAGGGCAACAAGAATTAATCTTAAAATATCTGATTTCTTAGTATAACGATGAAATGTCATCTGCTCAAAAAGAATTGCATAGACAGACATAGTCAGTGCATATACATAAATAAATATGCATAATAAGATAAAGAACGGATAGTTGATAAAACCAAAGATAGCTCCAAAAGCAAAATATAATATTCCGAAAAACTGTACTAACGGAGCAAGCCATTCAAAAAATAGCCAGAATGGATAGGAAAGCATGCCCATAATGCCATATTTTGAATTGAAAAATATCTTTCTGTGTATAATCAAAGTGTCAATAGCTCCTCTTGTCCAGCGATTTCTCTGTCTTTCAAGGATTCTGATTGAGGATGGAGCTTCTGTCCAGCAAAGAGGGTCGGGAATATAATGTATACGATACTTCTGCTTATTTAGAGCCATATATCTTCTCATTCTGACAACAATTTCCATATCCTCACCCACAGTTTGATTATAATATCCCCCGCATTTAATAGCAATCTTCTTATCAAACATACCAAGAGCTCCTGAAATAATCAGCAGACCATTTAGCTTGCTCCATGCAATTCTTCCCATAAGAAATGAACGCAGGTACTCTAAAACCTGAAAACGTGGGAGAATTTTTTTTGGTAATTTTATCTGGGTAACCTGACCGTTTTCAATAACGCATGAATTGACAATTCTAATAACTCCTCCTGCAGCAATAACCTTATGGTCTGTTTCTTCCATAAAAGGTTTGGCGAGCTTGAGCAAAGCATCGGGTTCCATGATAGAATCAACATCCATGCTGACAAAATAATCCTTTGAGGAGATGTTTATCCCGGCATTTAATGAATCTGCTTTACCTCCGTTTTCCTTATCTATATATATTAAATTTTTATAGGATTTGTTTTTTGATTTATATACGGCACGAACATTTTTTGTTTCAAGTCTGTAATTAACAAAAAAACTAACCTGTTCAAGTTCATAAGCTTTAATGACCTTTTGAAGTGAATCGTCAGTGCTTCCATCATTAACAATAATTACTTCAAAATCAGGGTAATATAGCAGAAGCAATGCCCTGATATTATCAACAATTGATTTGCTTTCATTATAAGCAGGAGCTATAACAGAGATTCCAGGTGTCATTGGAGAGGAAAGTATGGCATTATAATCTATAAAACTATTTTTCCTAAAGTAATTAATCAGGGAAAAAGCAGAAATAAAAGCTAAAACAACATAAGAAATGATTAATGTAATAGTATAGATTAAGAAGAAATTGTCAAGAAGAAAAATTAAAAATCTCAGAAATACTTGCATTTTACAATATTTTTTTATCTAATAAATGGTCAATAATAGAAAGAATTTCTATGTTCTCCACATCTGTTTCCATTCTTGCTAATATTAATCTGTTTTTCCCAATTTCGCCTAATGTAATAAGTGCTTTACCTGCTTCAAATTTAATGTCATTATCAGTGTCCTGCAATAAATCCCCTAAAAATTTAATATTAGATTCATCCGGAAGGGTTTGCATTGCCTTTAATATTATAATTTTAGTGCTTGTTTCCTGTTCTGAAAAGATATTACGCAGATGAATTAATCCTTCATTCAGCCCTAAATTACCGAGCGTGATAATTGCATTTTTCCTGACAATATCATTTGGATGTTTTAATAAGAGAACAATTGAATTAAAAGCATTCTGTTGCTGGAAAATCCTGACCATTCTCAATGCAAAGGTTATGACATATTCATTATCTGAGTTTAACCATTTTGAAAATTCAGGAACCTTAATATTATTATTGTTTATAAGTATTTGGACATTCAACTGATTCCATAAAGGAAAATATTTTTTTAATTTATCTAAAAATGAAAAAGGTGATTCATGATTTAACTGAACCATTGCCAATTGAGCTTCAAAGCTCAAAATATCATTAGTACTGTTAAGATTTTTATCAATTAATGAATTAGCATCTGTAACATTCATCTGTGCAAGCTGTCTGAATCCCTTAGCCTGAATATACCATCTGTTACTATTTACATTTTTTATACTGTCCTTATCCAGATTCATTTCTAAGTATAATTCCCTCAACCTGTCCCTGGCTTCACCATATAAATTTTTATTAAACTTAATTAACTCATCAATCAAAACAGCTCTTTTAAATTTATTATCTTTTAATTGCTTTAATTCTTCAGGCAAGTCAGAGCTCGCTCCTTCATAAAAAATATATTCAGCAAGTGTATTTTGATATATTTCCGAATAGTATTTTATTTTTTTTTCTTTAATTGTTTTTAATATCAATATCAGTATAGAAATACCAGAAATCAGTATGAAATTAATTATAAAAAAATGGATAAAAAGAAAAAGGGTTAAAACTAAGATGTCGTTATTTGACCTTCTCTCAACAGCAACTTTTATTACCGTTGCCAGCTTTTCAGGATAGAACTTGTTAGCTATTGTTAAAAGAATTTTATCAACAAGAGATGATATTGGTCGGCTTTCTTCAACCATCTCTTTATTAATTGAATCTATTTTTGCTCTTACTCTTAGAAATCTATTTACTGAATCTTTTGCAAATGAATCTTTTCTTATTGAATCTTTTAGGTGTGCCAATAATGCTACCTTTTTTATAGAATCTTGTTTTCTTATTGCCTCTTTGTTCAGATTTTTTTTTGGAAATTTATTGACTTTATCAGGAAGAGAATCTTGTGAAGTAATTTGATGTAATTTTATCTTATAAGTATCATTTTTTAAACCTTGTTCATCTGTCAGTCCATTTGAAGTTGAATTTATTAGTACTTCATTTGATTTGGAAAATATAAAAATAGCAATGATTGTAATAAAAACAATCATTAATGTAAATACCCTTAATCTATTATGTCTTTTTGAATGATTCAATTTATATATTTTATTTCTTACGACTAACTAAAAATAATAAGCTATCTTTAAAGAAGGATCTAGCTCAATTCTGTATTTACTGGGACTGCGTTTATATTCATCATGAAAAATTCCAAATGATGCTAAAAACAGGATTCTTTTTTTGAAGATATGTGAATATCCTGCTGATATTGACTGACTTCTGTTAATCTCAACACTATTCATAAAAGTATTTACATAATTAGGACCCTGACCTGCTCCAATTGTTAATGAAAGGTAATCATTTGAAGTTGCAAAATAATACCTCGCTGATAAGTACAATGAAACTGATACTTTTTCTTCAAATTTATTAGCTATTTTAAAATATTTTCTGCTTGGGGTAACATATGGTCGTAAGCTGAACCAGTAGTTTTTCCAGTATTTCCCTATAGAACCTGTAAATATATATATACCGGACCCACCACCAATTGGTTCAGTTAAAATTCTATTTACTTCCCTGAAATATCTGAAATTAGGACTCCCGTAAAACGCTAAAAGCCTCACGCCTATAGATGCTTCCCAGGCATGTGGCAAACTCTGATAAAGCTCAACGCCTGCATGATGTCGCGGAAAATACCTGTCTTCTGGTGAATAGCCATAGCTTAAATTAAAATATTCCTTCTTAAAAATGCCTCCATTTGTATATATATCAATGTCAAATTGTTTGCTTACACGTTTATCAGTGTTCATCGTGCCAAGATTAGTTTTGAAGAATATATTTCCTACCTTTGGAAACCTGTGGGAGTATCCTAATGTATAAACATTCCAGTTTCTAATCCAGCTAGCTCCGAGCTTTTCATCAAAATATTCATTACTCCACCCCAATTCAATTCTGTTATACATTTTTGCAGCCTTTAAGCTTTCAAGCAAATCTCTGGCTTCTTTATTTGATGGATTTATATTGTCAAGTATTTGTTTTAAAACTGAAACTGCTCCGGGTTCGTCTCCTTTTTTTATTAATAATTTGGCTTTCTTTAAGAGTATTTCTTCATTATTAGGATTATGCTTTAATGCAAGGTCTGCATAAAACAATGCTGAATCTGTTCTGTCTTCCCACGTTTCAACATCAATCAAAGCAGATACAGCATCCTCATAATACCCTTTGTTAATAACTTTTTTTAATTCAATCCTCGCAGAATCGGGCTTATTATCCCATTCATATGTCCTGCCTATCAGGACTCTCACATCAGTGTAATCAGGGCTTTTTAATAGTATCTGCCTGCAAATTGCTCTTGCCTCTGCTCTTTGTTTGTTGAAAGCAAGGTTTCTGGCTTTTTGAAACAAATAATCTACACTTGTAGTGTCTTTGACAGGAGCCTGGCTAAATGCCGAATAGCAAAAAGACAGATTAATACTGAGTATTAAAATGATGGCTGATAACTGTTTCATGATTTAGGACTTAATAATCTTTTTATCCTTATTGATAACTCGTTAGGACTAAAAGGTTTAACAACATAATCGTCTGCACCCAAATCAAATGCTCTTATCACAGTTTCTTCCAAACCTACAGAGGAAAGCACAATTACTGGCGTTTTTTTATTTTGTTTTTTCTTAATCAGCTCAATAAGCTCAAGTCCATTTATATATGGCATCAACAGATCTACTATCATCAGGTCATAATCATTGTTTTCAATCAATTCCTTACCCATCTTACCGTCGAAAGCAGTGACAGTTTCATAACCTTCTCTTTTAAGTTTCAATTCAGTAGTCTTCAAAATCATCAAATCGTCATCACAAATTAATATTTTCATTTTTATTCCTATTTATTTGATTTACAAAGATACTTCTATTTGATTAATCTTTCTATCAGATAAAATAATTTATGAACAAACTTATGTTAGTAAGTTTGATTTTATAAAAGTTGCAATCTGTAGGAATCCTGCTTAATAAAAATGAATAAAAGTATAGTGAAAGCCCAAAGGGAAGAGCCTCCATAGCTGAAAAATGGCAAAGGAATGCCTATTACAGGAACAATTCCTAATGTCATTCCAACATTGACAAGGAAATGAAAGAACAAAATGCTTGCTGTACCATACCCGTATATTTTAGCAAATAATGAACGTTGCCTTTCGGCTAAAAAAACAATCCTTACAAATAAACCCGTAAATAATCCAATAATAATAATACTTCCAACAAAACCCCACTCTTCGCCAACTGTACAGAAGATAAAATCTGTAGACTGCTCAGGAACAAAATCATACTTTGTTTGCGTACCCTTTAAACTTACTCATTATTGAATAGTTACATAACGATGG
>CAZMDE010000206.1:0-4026 GCA_964564355.1 uncultured Bacteroidales bacterium
GTCGCATATTGACCTTTGTCAATAAAGGAACCCCCAACAAACCGGATTATGATTACGCTCCCGAATATCAGCAAATCTTCCCTCCTATGCACGACTGGGCTGTGCTTGCTGATTATAATAATGATGGCAAAGAAGATATTTTCACTTATGGCTTAGCATCTATAGCAGTTTACAAGAACATTTCCAATTCAACAGATGGGTTAAAATTCAAATTTATTACCAAAACACTGAATGCCTGGCAAAATAACACATATACAAATATCTTTACAAGCGAACTGGAATACCCGGCATTAGCTGACGTTAATAATGATGGTGCCCTTGACATACTTGCCTTCTACCCTCTCGGCTCTTATGTAAATTATTTTATAAACCTCTCTATTGAGAAATATAATAATTACGACAGTCTGTATTTTGAATTACGGTCAAAATGCTGGGGTTCATTTGCTGTCAGTAGTAATGATAATAAGGTTGATTTGGATGTTCAATGCCCTCTGAAATCCAATAAAGATGATGATAATTCAGGCTCTTCAAGAAGGTCAAAACATATGGGGAATACTCTACTGGCAATTGATTCAAAAGGCAAGGGAGTAAAAGACCTTATACTTGGCGATTTTGAATACCCTGGATTGACTTTTCTTAGTAATGGCGGAACTCCTGATTCATCTCATATTGTCAGTCAGGATACTTTATTCCCTTCAAATTCAAAACCTGTCCGTCTTTCTGCTTCGCCTGTGTCCAGCTATCTTGATGTTGATAACGACAGTTTGAAGGATTTGGTGGTTTCTCCTTTTGACAGTGAGCGACTCGGAGAAAACTTCAACTGTGTCTGGTTTTATAAAAATACAGGCACTCAAAAAAATCCTGTCTTTACTTATCAAACAAACAATTTCCTCCAGGGAGATATGATTGATGTCGGCGCAGGAGCCTATCCTGTGCTTTTCAAATTTTATAATGATAGCCTTAATGATTTAATAGTGTCAAATTATGGTTACAGGGACTCATCTTATTTTTCAGCAGGTAAATTATTTACTGAATTTCGTTCTAAACTTGCGCTTTATAAAAATACAGGAACAAAATCTAAACCTGAATACAATCTTATTACAAGAGATTTAGCTGACATATCAGCATTAGGACTCGAGGGAGCTTATCCTGCATTTGCCGACCTGAACGGTGACGGGCTTTATGATATGATCCTTGGCAATTCTGACGGCTCTTTGCTTTACTTCCAAAACACTGCTTCAGCTGGGCAACCAGCAAATTTTGTTTTCACTCAGAAAAACTATAAAGGAATACAGGCAGGACAATTCAGCACTCCACAGCTTATAGACATTGATGGAGATGAGCTAACAGACCTTGTTATTGGTAACTCAAAAGGTACAATCTATTATTATAAGAATACCGGTACAAAATCTTCTCCCCTATTCACATTGATAACAAAGGATTTTGGACAGGTTAATGTCACTGACACCAACCTGTCATATACAGGCTATAGTGTTCCCTGCTTTTTCAGGGATAAATCAGGCAAGCTTAAGCTATTCGTTGGCTCTGAACAGGGTTCTATTTATTATTACACAGATATAGAAAACAACCTGAATGGTAAATTCACTCTGTCAGGAACCTTAATTTATAAAGAAGGCAATAATATTTATAATATTGATGAAGGTGAAAGAACCGGAGTGGCTGTTACAGGCTTGAACAAAGATGCTTATCCTGACTTGATTGCAGGCAATTATGCAGGCGGCTTGGCTTATTACAAAGGCATCTTCCCTCCTTCAAAAAATAATGTTCACTCAAACACAATATCACAAACTAATCTGTTCACCCTCTTCCCCAATCCAGCTAATACAAGTATTACAATAATGATTAATAAAAATGACTTACGACTTACGACTTACGCCTTACGACTTACGACTATTTTCGGCAAAATAATCTATTCAAATCCAGGATTAAAACCCAATAAGCTAAACATAGACATCAGCAAATTCCCTGCAGGTGTATATATAATCACCTTATCTTCCCTATCTAACAACAACTTCTTCTCCTCTGCTAAAAAATTCATCATCAGTAAATAATATTTTTATCAAATAATTACTACTTTTACTCACAAATTCTTTATTAATGAAAGTAAATGGCAAAGACTACAGAACTGTTTGGATGCTTGGCAGCTCAGTATTCATGATTGACCAGAACCTGCTTCCTTTTCAGTTTAGAATCTATGAAGCTAAAAGTTCTGATGAAACCAGTCATGCTATAAAAAACATGACCGTAAGAGGCGCAGGTGCAATCGGTGCTGCTGCCGGCTATGCAATGGCACAGGCATTCATCGGGGCAGAAAAAAATAAGACAGCTATACAAATTGATTCAGCAAAAAAATTGATAGAATCAACCAGACCAACTGCAAGGAATCTCTTTTATGCTGTCGAAAGAGTTTATAATGCAGGTCTTGTTTCTTCCGACAAAGCTGTCAAAGAAGCGAAAGCAATAGCTGATGAAGATGCTCTTGCATCTCTTAAAATTGGCGAATATGGCAATGAATTAATTAATGACGATTTTAATATTGAGACTCACTGTAATGCCGGATGGCTTGCTTTTGTTGACTATGGCACTGCATTATCTCCAATTTATCTTGCTCATAATAAAGGGAAGAAAGTATTTGTCTATGTTGATGAAACCCGCCCACGAAGCCAGGGAGCGAGACTGACAGCATGGGAATTGTTTAATGAGAGAGTCCCTCATAAAATTATACCCGACAATGCAGGAGCTTTCATTATGTCGCAGGGAAAGGTTGATATGATTATTGTTGGTGCTGACAGGATTGCCCTAAATGGCGATACTGCCAATAAAATCGGTACTCTCGAAAAAGCTATTGTAGCTGCAGCTTATAATGTCCCTTTTTATGTGGCTGCCCCTGCCTCAACTTTCGACTTAAATTGTAAGGAAGGAAAGGATATTATTATTGAAGAACGTAATGAAAACGAAGGTTTATATCAGACCGGCTTAACTTCTGAAGGAAAACAGGAAAAGATACTTGTTTGTTCTCCGGGTTCACATTATTACAATCCCGCTTTCGATGTCACTCCTGCAAAATATATTAAAGGAATTATCACTGAAAAAGGCATAATCAAACCCTCAAAAGAAAATATCATTAAGATAATTGATAAATAATATGTCAGGTGAGAAATATACAGGAGTAAAATTCACAACTATCTTTATAAGCAGGGAAGCACCTGCTAATACTAATATTCCTGAGCTTATATATTGGTGTAATCAATTCAGCAAACATAATCTCACTCCTCAATATGAAAATGGCTCTGCTGGGAACCTGAGCTTTCGCATCAATTCAAACAATACCCAATTCATTATTACTGCCACAGGAATTATTACTAAAGAAATAACTTCAAATGATAATTTTGTTGAAGTAATAGATTGTGATATTAATTCAAAAATCCTCAAAGCAACAGGCATTCGTGAGCCATCATCTGAAAGCATGATGCATCATACAATTTATTCCCAAAGAAAGGATGTAAACGCAATCTTTCACGGACATTCTGAATTGATCCTTATAAATGCAATAAAGCTTGGATTACCTGTAACTCCCGGAGAAGCACCTTACGGAACTACTGAGATGGTTGAATCTATTTCTCCTCTTCTTAATAATAACTTTTTTATTATCAAAAATCATGGCTTTGTTTCACTCGGGAAAACTATGCAGCAAGCTGGTGAGCAGACCCTGCTAATAATGAATAATATTCTTTCTGTGCTTTAACTTTATTTTATCATACCTAAACCTTCTATTGCTGATGAGTCATTAGGTTTTATTAACAGAACTTTATTAAAAAGAACTTTTGCTTCTCTGAGCTTGCTTAATTTAAGATTTGTCCAGGCAAAATACAGGTTGCTATCATAGTCAAACGGGTAGGAATTTACCACTTTCTCAAAATGCTTGAAAGCATTGTTATAATCCTGTTTCCCGTAATAAATCAATCCTATTTTATAATTTACATATGAATTTTGAGGGTCAATTGC
>CAZMDE010000206.1:4126-5329 GCA_964564355.1 uncultured Bacteroidales bacterium
TCCATATACTGGTATCTTATTGACAAATCAATTTTATTATTTAAAACATAAGTTATTGATAAACCTGCTTTATAATTTATTTTATCAGAAATATTATAGACTATAAAAGCATTCTTTTCATTATAGTCAGTCTGATTCCCGAGTGTCAAATAACCTTCAATCCATATAGGGTCAAATATTTTTTTCCCAATTCCCTGGTCAAAGATATAATTTTTTTGTTTTCCATTAAAAAGCAATGTAAGAGTTGAATTAGTATATAAATTAGTATTCCCATAAGGATAAGTGACCAAAGAAATGCCAGCCTGCTTCTGAATTTTATTGTTCAGGTTCGAATAAGATGCAAAACCTGATAATGTAAATAAAGAATAATCCTTTGAAACAGATAATGAAATAGCATAATTAAAGAAATTAGTATCTTTCTTTATAAAAGCATATCTTGTCTTTAGAGTTTTAGGATAATTGAGAGCCGAATAATAATTCTGAGCCCAAATGCGTGTTGTATCAAATTTGCTGAAAATATTAGTAAATCTGACATTTATCAAATGGAATGATGGAGTAACTTTCCATCCCTTCATAAGATTAATGTTGCAGTTAATATAATAATCATACTGCTGAAGATGATATTTGTGAATCTTGCCGGTTTGCTTATTTTGGTAAATAGTATCAACATAGGAAATAGTATCTTTATAAGTTGTGTCATAATATTTTTTTGTAACAAAACCTTGTTTATAAAAATTTTCCATTGCCTGAATACTTTTCTGCTTTTCGATGTTGATGTAGCTAAATCCGTGATATATTGAAATTCTTTTTGTTATATTGTGCTTAAAACCAATATGCCCGTAATAATCATTATTATTCAAATCTTTTTCAGCATATATAATAGAATCATTATAAATCTTATTAAAATTCACCAGTGAATCACTTTCACCATATTTATGATTATTATTGCTGAAAGTATAACCACCCTCAGCATAAACACTTTCAATCACTTTATTCTTCTCTTCTTTCTTTATACCTATCCCTTTATAATCTAAAGCTCTTGCGTCTTCTTCTCTGCCTGACAATTTGTAAGAATAATAAAGATATTCAAGTGCAGTTTCGTGGGGAGCGTTGAATTCCAGGGCATTTTCCAGATGCTTTACAGCAAGACGATAATTTCCCTTATTATAATAAGCAATACCGGTTAAAACTCTAAGATTATAA
>CAZMDE010000207.1:0-5325 GCA_964564355.1 uncultured Bacteroidales bacterium
AAATATTGGTTTTAAAGTAATAAAACATAAGTAGCCATGTTTCATTCAGCCTGCCATTTTTTCTAACCTGATTATAAAAGGTTCTTGTCAGAACAGGTACTGTAAAACCTCTTGGGTATATCTTATTTTCTATTGCTTCCCTTTTTAAAGCATACATCACATCAGTTATTTTGATTCCCTTAGGACATTCAACTGTACAGGAATAACAAGAAGCGCAAAGCCAAACTGTACGGTTGGATAAAACCTCATCCCTGAAACCGGCTCTTACCATAGCTATTACTTTCCTCGGAGTATAGTCCATATAAGTGCTTAAAGGACAGGTAGCACTGCAGTTACCACATTGAATGCAACCGAAGAGTTTTTCACCATGAGCCATGTGGGCTATTTTCTTCCCAAAATCTTTATCAAGCTCCGATTCATATTTTACTTCTCCTGCTGATGCAAAATTTTTATCTAATGACTTCATTGTAAAATTTTTATATTAATTATATATGGCATTTTTATCTTTTTAAATTCTACGTCTATTAATAGTTTCCTATTGTGAATAAATTAACAACGCAGCCGCAAAAGTAATATATTTTTCAAATTAATAATTTTTAACAAAATTTTTTTAGGGATAAAATGTATATTTTAACACAAATATCATGTTTAAATAAGATTTATAACGGATAATAATCGGATAAAATAAAGTTCCTGGTTTTCAGTTTTTAACTTTTGAGGCTTGATAATATATGACTCAATATTATATATATATTTCTAACATGCCATGTTAACAGATTTGTTATCATCAAATTAACTTAAAGTTTTTCCAGTATATTTTGTGAACCAAGAAAGTTGAAAAAACAATCTAAAATAAAAATGAAATATATCAAACAATGGCATGGAATTTGTTAATAATACATATTTAAATAAATAAATTACCTCCCGCAATTTATCAAATATTAAAAAAAATTAATAAATAGTTTTCATGAATTTTAGTTTTACTCATAGACCGGTGCATCTTGACTTTCACCTAAACGCTTATATATCTGCTTTTTACTTATTTTTTTTATTTACAACAGTCCCAAACCTGATTTATGGACAGACTAAATCATCTGATAAAGAATTGAAAGCATTGAATAAAAACCAGGCTTCAGGAATTGTAAAGGGGAAAATGACTGATGCTCAGACCAGGCAGCCAATAGAATATGCAAGCGTTGTGATTTACAGGGAAAAGGACTCTTCTATGGTAACCGGCGTAATAACTAATAATAAAGGAGTATTTATTTTAGAAAATATTCCTTTCGGAAAATTCTTCGTAAAGCTGAATTATATAGGATATAAACCTCAGAAACTTATGTCTGTTATAATTACTCAAAATAAACCCGTTAATGAACTTGGGATTATTAATTTTAAGCCTGAATACAATAAGCTTGACGAGGTAACAATTTCTGCTGAAAAACCGCTTATTGAATATTCCCTTGATAAAAAAGTGGTAAATGTTGAAAAGAATATAACGACAACAGGCGGAACAGTTGTTGATGTACTTCAGCAGATACCTTCTGTCACAGTTGATGTTGACGGAAATGTGAGCCTGAGAGGTAATACTAATGTGACTGTGTTGATTGACGGACGTCAGTCATCTATGACAACTGCACGGTTACAGCAGATACCTGCAAGCCAGGTGGAAAGCATAGAGCTTATCACAAACCCTTCTGCTAAATATAACCCTGACGGAATGGCTGGAATTGTTAATATCAAGCTTAAAACTTCTAAAGAAAAAGGCTTTAATGGATTGTTGTTGCTTAATGCCGGAACTGGCAGTAAGAGCAATGGCGACTTTGATATAAATAAGTACAATTCTTCATTAAACCTAAACTGGAAGTACAAAAAGTTAAATCTTTTCGGCTCTTGGGATGCAAGGAATAACCAATCATCAGGTAAAGGATTCTCTTACCGCTCTACAAGCGTAATGGATACACTTTCTATTCTGCGTCAGGACGGCAAAATGTTTCGCCAGATGAATTCCAATTCTATTAAGGCAGGAGGTGATTATATGTTCAACACATTTAATTTACTATCTGTTTCGGCTCTTTATAACTTTTCAACTTCAAACCATAATTATATTGCTACTACCAGCGAAATTGACATGATCAACAATACTAACTCATTTTACAAGCTTGAAAGTCCGGAGAATTCCACAAGCAATTCAACTGATATAACAATCAACTATAAAAAGACTTTTGATAAAAAAGATAAGTTATTTAATGTCGATGCAATCATTAGCATTGACAGGGAAGATGAAAGCGAAGGCACTATCAGAAATTACTATAACCCCTCGGATATGAGCCTTCTCCCCGATGAAACAGTTGACCAGAAAGCTACCACAAATTCAAATAACAAATCTGCTACACTAAACATTAATTACGCTAACCCGGTAAATGAAAACATGAAAATTGAAACAGGGTATCAGAGTATATTAAACCAGACTGATGATGATTATAAATATCTTCTCAAAGATTTTACTTCGGGAGCATATAAAGAGGATGCGAAGCAGGGAAATATATTCCAGTATGACCTCCAGATTTATTCTGCTTATGGTATATTGTCAGGAAATTACAAAAAGTTCTCTTACAATACCGGACTTCGATTTGAGCAGGCATATACAACAGGAATGGTAAAAACCCCTGTCAGCAATACTTTCACACAGAATTATTTTAATATTTTTCCAAGCGCATTTCTTACGCGCAAGATTGATGAAACTCAAAGCATTCAGATTAGCTATAGCCGCAGGGTAAACAGGCCAAACATGCATCAGCTTAATCCTTTCAGGGATGTTGCAAATCCAAATTATATTCGTTATGGGAATCCTCAGCTTAAGCCTGAATACATTGATTCTTATGAACTGGGGTATCTCAAATACCTTATGAATAAAAATACAATCAGCGCTGATTTATTTTACAAGCAGATAAACAATGTTATAAAATATTACACCTATGTTCTCAACAGTCAGACAACAGAAAATACATTTATAAATCTATCTACCGGAAAATCATATGGTGTTGATTTGATAGCCGACTTTCAGATTATTAAAGGCTGGCGTGCAAACGCAAACTTTAGCTTTTTCAGAACAGAAATAAAAGGCAGCAATCAGAACAATCCTCTCAGCAATTCAAACTATAGCTGGACAGGTAAATTCAACACAACAATAAATCTTCCTAAAAAGTTCACTTTGCAGGTAAATGCCAATTACAGGGGTGCTATGGTAAATCCGCAGGGAGAAATGCGGCCATCTTCGAATGTAGATTTTGCTTTAAAAAAAGATATATTCAAAGAAAAAGTTTCTCTAAGCTTCCGCATCAGCGATATATTTAACCAGCAAAAGTTTTTTGCTATAACAAATCAGCCCGGTCTCTATTCTGAAAATTCAAGAAAACGCGAATCACGCGTTGCCTATCTCAGCCTTACTTACAAGCTTAATTACGACCAGAAAGCAAAACAGCCTAAAAAAGAACAAAACCAAAACAACGGCGGGGGAGAAGATATGGAATTCTAAACAATGAACGACTATCCTTTTCACAAAAGCCTTGTTACACTTATATTAAATCTCTAAGAAATAGAGTATTTTCTTTGCAGTTTTAATTCTTTGAGTGAACTGAGGAAGCGGTCTCATGAGTTCCTTTGTGAAAATAATTGTTTAACGAATATTTTTTTGCTTATCCTTTTAGCTGGTTAATACAAATCAATTATTAACAGGATTTATTACAGGCAAATAATAAGTTTATGAAAATATCAATAATCAAAATTAATAAAAAATACTTTAAATGATATACTTTCGCACCTTGATTTTATAAATGTTTTATTAATATTTTTTTTTCATTTTTATATTAATTTTGTCCCGATTTATCGGGAAACTACGAACTATAAACTAAACATGCAGGACTTATTTAAACATAAAGGATTAAGGAAAAAATTAGCAGAAGGTATCAGGAGAAAAGGAATTCATGATGAGAAAGTGATTAGTGCAATAGAAAAAGTGCCAAGACATTTGTTTCTTGATTCATCGTTTTGGGAATTCGCTTATGAAGACAAACCCTTTCCAATTGGTGCCGGACAAACAATATCACAACCATATACTGTTGCTTTTCAAACTCAGCTTTTAAACTTACAGTCGGGTGATAAGGTAATGGAAATAGGAACCGGCTCAGGTTATCAGGCATGTGTATTAGCTGAACTGGGAGCAAAGGTTTTTACAGTTGAAAGACAGAAAAACCTCTATCAGAGAAATTCAAAACTGATTGAGGGATTGGGCTATACAATCAAAACTTTTTTCGGTGACGGCTATAAAGGCTTACCTGCGTATGCGCCTTTTGATAAAGTTATTGTTACTGCCGGAGCTCCTTATATTCCTGAACCTTTAAAAGAACAGCTTAAGGTTGGAGGCATTTTAGTCATTCCGGTTGGGCAGGGCAGTATTCAGATAATGACAACAGTGACTAAAATTTCTTCACATAAATACGAAACAAAAGAACACGGAACTTTTAGCTTTGTCCCACTTCTTGAAGATAAAGAAAACAATAATAATAAAACCAAGTTCAATATTTAATTTAGAAAACAAAGTATGAAAAAAAATAGGCTTAATATTTACATAATTATCATTCTGACTTTTTTTTCTTCAAAATCATTCTCCCAAAATAATTATCTGAAAGTCAATATTGGAGGTGCTTTGCCAAACGGAACGCAAACCAGAAATACGATGCCATCTGATAATGAGACAAAGGCTATCAATTTCTCTCTTGGAAAAGGAATGAATTATGGAGTAACATTAGGTCACATAGTCAATAAAAACATTACTGTTGAATTGGGGATAGATTATATGATAGGGCTTAATACTGATTTAACAGTTTATAAAGCTAAGGACGCTAACAATATTCAAAAAACTCTTAAAGAAACTATGAAGGGTTCATATATTAGCCTCACTCCGGCAGTAGTTTTTAATACAGAAATTGGGAAATTTGAACCTTATGCAAGAATTGGAATGATAATAGCATTGCCTACTTTTAAAGTAACAGATACAGGGGATACAATAACAGCTACAAATTTTAAGGGAGGTATAGCAATTGGTATTAATTCTTCGCTTGGTGTATTTTATAAGTTTTCTGATAAAATATCTGTTTATACTGAATTCAGTTTTACAGGACTTACTTATTCACCTGCTAAGAGCGAAGTTACTCAGATGGATGTTAATGAAAAGAGTATTTTAAATAACTTGAATGTATCAGATAAGAAAGCAGAATATAATAATAGCTTAACTACAGATCTATCCATTTCAGAATTAATAGACCT
>CAZMDE010000208.1:0-2085 GCA_964564355.1 uncultured Bacteroidales bacterium
AAATAACCTATAGAACAGGTTTCTTTCACTTTAATCTGATGTGGATACTTGCAGGCATTATGGGTGTTTTCCTTGCTACAGACCTTTTGCTGTTCTTTTTCTTCTGGGAAGTTATGCTCGTACCAATGTACTTCCTTATAGGAATATGGGGACATGAGAAGAGAATATATGCTTCTTATAAATTCTTTATCTATACACAGGGAAGCGGATTGCTTATGTTTCTTGCTATACTAGGATTGTATTTTGTGCATGGAAGACAGACAGGAATATATACATTTGACTATATGCACCTGCTCGGCACTGTGATGTCGTCCAAAACTGCTATGATACTGATGTCAGGATTTCTTATAGCATTCATTGTAAAACTTCCTGTGGTACCGTTTCATAACTGGCTGCCTGATGCACATACCGAGGCACCAACAGCAGGGAGTGTAATACTTGCAGGGTTATTGCTAAAGACTGGAGCTTATGGTCTGCTTCGCTTTGTTGTGCCATTATTTCATGATGCAGCAGTTCAGATAGCACCTTATGTAATGATAGCAGGGATTATAGGAATATTATACGGAGCAAAGCTTGCTTTTGCCCAGACAGACTTTAAGCGGCTTGTGGCTTATACGAGCGTCAGCCATATGGGATTTATAATGCTCGGAGTCTTTGCCTTCAATGAGATTGCTTACCAGGGAGTTGTAATGCAGATGATTGCTCATGGTATCAGCACAGGAGCTTTGTTTATTGTTGCAGGAACTCTACAGGAACGCATTCATACACGAGACCTAAATCTTATGGGAGGCTTGTGGGAGCAGGTGCCAAGAATGGCAGGGATAGCCCTTATCTTTGCAATGGCATCGCTGGGCTTGCCGGGAATGGGTAATTTTGTTGCGGAATTCCTTACATTAACAGGTTCTTACTATGCAAACAAGCTGCTGACAGCTATTGCTGCACTAGGACTTATTGCTTCAGCAATTTACTCTTTAAGAATCATGCAAAAAACCTTTTATGGAAATAAAAATCATGAGTGGAAAATAAATGATTATAAGCTAAGAGAAATGATAATAATGGTTTCGCTGATTATAGCTATATTCTGGACAGGGCTATACCCAAGACCAATAATCAAAACTGCTGAACCTGCATTAAGAAATATACTTTTAACAAATCATAAAGAGAATAGCTGTATAGATACAAAGAATAATTTATTACCACTAAGAGGCACAAAGGCTTATTACACAAAGCACACAAAGTATTGAAAGATGTGAGTTTAGATTATAGACATAAAATTTAACAAATGAATATTTTTAGCTTACTACCATTGATTACAATCAGCATAGCTGCTATTATCATAATGCTAAGCATAGCTATCAAACGCTCACATATTTTCACTTACCTACTTACTTTGTCAGCTTTTGTCGCCGCCATTATAACATTATTTCCTTTAGCTTACATAGTACCGGTTTACATCTCCACTCTTTTAGTCATCGACTCCTTCTCATTGTTTTATATGGGTTTGATATTTTCAGCAGGGTTTGTTATAACACTGATGTCATACAGATACTGGAGCCTGCATCCCGGTCATAAGGAAGAATATTACATATTATTGCTTGTTGCAACCTTAGGAGCAGCAGTATTAACTTCAGCAAATCATTTTGCATCTCTTTTCCTTGGTGTGGAAACTCTAAGCGTTTCTTTATATGCTATGATAGCATATCTAAGACACAGGGAAATAAGCATTGAGGCATCAGTCAAATACCTTATACTTGCTGCAGTATCTTCAGCATTCCTATTGTTCGGCATGGGGCTTATATATGCAGGTTACGGAGAAATGGGCATCTATGAGATAGCTTCCAAATTAAGCATGTCAGAGAAAATCTCACCAATAGTTCTGACAGGATTTGCAATGATGATAGTAGGGCTCGGCTTTAAGATGGCAGTGGTTCCTTTCCACATGTGGACACCTGATGTTTACGAGGGCGCTCCTGCACCTGTCAGCGCTTTTATAGCTTCTATTTCAAAAGGAGGCGTGTTTGCATTTTTATTAAGATTCTTTATTGAGATAGAGGGTTATAATTATATACATTTGGTGATTATATT
>CAZMDE010000208.1:2095-3219 GCA_964564355.1 uncultured Bacteroidales bacterium
CAGTGCAATTGCAATTGCCTCAATGTTCACGGGCAATTTCCTTGCTTTAATGCAAAATAATGTCAAGAGAATACTTGCTTATTCATCAATAACGCATTTGGGCTATCTTTTAATTGCATTGATAGCATCGCAGTATTCGGGCATCAAAGCAGGGACATTTTATATTGTCGCATATTTTATAACTATAATAGCAGCCTTTGGCATAGTAGGTGTATTATCTCCATGCGAGAAAGATGCTGATAATTTAGAAGATTACAAAGGCTTGTTCTGGCGCCGCCCCTGGCTTGCAGGAATATTTTCCACTGTACTTTTCTCACTAGCGGGCATACCTTTGACAATTGGCTTTTTCGGAAAGTTCTTTCTTCTAACTGCGGGTATGGAAAGCTATTTGTGGCTGCTTGTTATTATGCTGGTTATTAATAGTGCAATAAGTATTTATTATTATTTAAGAATTGTTGTGACTATGTTTTCAATAGACACAATTAGAAAGACACAAGATTCAAGATTAGAATTGAAGAGAACAATAGGATTCAGTGCCAGCCTTGCTCTGGCATTCCTTTTGATACTGCTAATCTGGCTTGGAATAAATCCTACCGGGATAATGCAGCTTATTGATTTAATGGCAAAGATTTAAATAATAAATGTGATTTAAAAGTATTATGGATAAACCAGAAAGAGCAAGTGATGAGCCCATAGCTGTTGAATTAATAAAAGATGGAATTTATTCATGGTGTTCCTGCGGATTATCAATTAATCAGCCATATTGCGACGGAAAGCATACAAGGACAACAGACATAAAGCCAATAGTTTTCAAAGCAGAAAAAACCGGCACACATTATCTGTGCATGTGCAAGGAAACTAAAACCAAACCCTATTGTGACGGCACACATAAATTTTGAGAACGCTCATTGGTTCATTTGGAATAAATAAAATGTTGAAAAAAAATGAAGAAAAAGCTTGACATGAGGGTGTTTTATTATTATATTTGCAAAGTTAAAAGTTCATAGAGTTTATAAAGATAAAAATGCAAGGTATAAGATTTTAGGAGAAATGGAAAGAGTTGTTAATGAAATATGTAAACAAGCCATATGAACATTTATTTGAAATTAAAGTAACACCAAAAA
>CAZMDE010000208.1:3229-5318 GCA_964564355.1 uncultured Bacteroidales bacterium
GGACGTGGCAAAGACCCCAATCAGCAAACAGTAGCCCGTACATAACCCGTACATAACCCGTAGATACCCCGTACATAGAGCGTAGCAACACGCTTACTACAAGCTACATAAACGCTTACAACAAGATAACACATAGTTTAGAGTAGGAGCATTATTTCTTAAGCTAATTTAATGTATTATATTTGAGGAAGTTTTTATATAAAAAAATTGCACGTACAAGAAAACGATTCGTGTCATTGATTAAAATTAAAATAATTTAATTAACATTGCAAAATGAATAGAGTATATAGGATACTTTTATTAATCAATAACATAAAGCATAAGTTAAATACTTTATACCTTAAAAAGAAATTGTTCAGATTTACAGGTCATGAAATTATTAAGTTTTAAAAAACTTATATTGTTGTATAAGGAATATTTTAGTTCAAGGATTTTTTCACTGAAGGTAAGAAAAATTAAATATAACAGGTTAGTATTATTATTAAGCTTTATAATAGGGATTCTCAGTGGATTGTCAGCTATTGCATTAAAAAATTGTTTACATTTTGCAAATTATCTGATACTTTATTCTACGAGTAAAACAGCAGGGGATTATCTTTTACTTGTCCTTCCTATAATTGGTTTATTGTTAACCGTTTTATTTGTTAAATATTTTGTTAAAGATGACATAAGCCACGGGGTTAGCCGAATTCTTTTTGCAATATCCAAGCAAAGAAGTGTAATAAAACCACATAACAACTATTCTTCCATAATAGCAAGTACACTTACAATAGCTTTTGGCGGCTCAGTTGGAGCAGAAGCTCCAATAGTTCTTACAGGTTCATCAATAGGATCAAGCTTAGGGAAACTTTTAAAGCTTGATTACAAAACTCTGACATTGTTGATAGGCTGTGGGTCGGCAGGCGCAATAAGCGCTATCTTTAATGCTCCAATAGCAGGAATGATATTCACGCTTGAAGTGCTGATGCTCGACCTGACAATGTCTTCAATAATTCCTTTGCTGATATCTTCGGTTACAGCAGCTATCCTTTCATATTTCCTGATGGGTCAAAGCGTCTTATTTTCATATACAATAACCGAACCATTTGTATTAAAAAACATACATTATTATGTTCTATTGGGTGTATTTGCCGGTTTATTTTCATTATACTTTACAAGAGCAAGCATTTATATAGAATCAAAATTCAGCAAGATTACTAATGTATTTAAAAAGCTGTTAATAGGCGGAATAATATTAAGCATATTTATTTTCATTTTTCCTCCTTTATACGGAGAAGGTTATTCAACATTGAAAAATATCCTAAGCGGACATTATGAGAATTTTGTGATCAACAGTTTTTTCTATCATATAAAAGATAATTACTGGCTTCTGCTTGCATATCTTAGTGTAATTTTATTTATGAAAGTGATAGCAATGTCAATAACAAATGGCAGTGGCGGAATAGGAGGAATCTTTGCTCCAACCCTTTTCTGTGGAGGATTAGCAGGTTTTATTTATGCAAGAGCAATCAATACAATACCATTCATTAAAGTATCAGAGCATAATTTCGCATTGGTAGGCATGGCTGGAATTATGGCAGGAGTAATGCATGCACCATTAACAGCAATATTCCTAATAGCAGAAATCACAAATGGCTATGGATTGCTGATCCCATTGATAACCACTTCAGCAATATCATTTCTAACAATAAGATATTTTGAACCACATTCTCTTTACGCAAAAAGGTTAGCAATGAGAGGGGAATTATTAACACATGATAAAGATAAAGCTATTCTGTCAATGCTGAAGATAAGGGATTTACTTGAAATCAACTTCAGCATAATTCATCCTGAAATGACTTTAGGCGAATTAGTAAAAGTTATTTCAACATCAAAAAGGAATGTATTCCCGGTAACAGATAACAATAATTATTTTCTCGGAATTGTATCAGTTAATGATATCAGAGATAAAATATTCAATAATGAATTATACAGCAAAGTTTATGTAAGAGAACTTATGTTTAGTCCATCCATAATCATAGATCCAGATGAATCATACCATTAGCTATTATACATTAGTCCGTTATTAACAATGCGATGTTAATAACTT
>CAZMDE010000209.1:0-5308 GCA_964564355.1 uncultured Bacteroidales bacterium
AGCTTCACTAATCGGACAAAATATTATTCCAAGCTTAAACAGTGTATCCTGGAAAGTAGTCTTCACAGATACGCTATCCATAACTGCATCAACAGCCACTCCTGATAATCTTAATTGCTCTTCTAAAGAAATACCTAATTTGTCAAATGTCTTTTTTAGTTCAGGGTCTATCTCTCCATTACTTTCTCCCAGCTTCTTTTGTTTTGGGGCTGCATAGTATCTCATTGCCTGGTAATCTATTACCGGGTGAGTTATATGTGCCCAATCAGGTTCTTTTATTGTCAGCCAGTGCCTGTAAGCTTTAAGTCTGTTCTCAAGCATCCATTCAGGCTCCTGCTTTTTCTCCCATATAAACCGAACAATATCCTCATTCAGCCCCATAGGAGCAAAATCCTCTTCAATATCTGTTACAAAGCCCCATTTATATTCGTTCTGAGTTACCTCATTTAATATATCATTTCCATCTGCCATACTTGAAATCAATTAACAAACAAATCTTAATTAATCATAATCATCTTAATACATCAGTGTACTATTAAATATTTGTGCTCAAAATTACATATAATCTAAACAATAGTAGTTTTATTAACGTTTTTTATATAAATTAATGATATGAAAACATTTGCATACATGCTGGATTATTCAAAGGATGGTTCAATAGTTGGAATAGAAACTCCGGATGCCTCAAAATATATGACACAACCTTCGAAATTTGAATATGAGATAGCTTAAAAAGTTTTAAAAGCGTTGAGATTCCTCATCCCGAAATTCTCAATTTATTTTACTTTTTTAGTTGAATAATTCTCAGAATTTGTAATTATTATCTTCAATCAGTTTGTTAGCTATTCTTCTTCTTGCTTCTTTAATATTTACAGGGTCTATGGTTGTGAAGTATCTTAAGCCTTTTTGTATTTTAACAAACTCTTCTCCCATAGCAAAAGAATTCAAAGCATCCATTGCGGATCTATATAAGTCCGATGATGCTTTGTAAATAAACACATCGCAGATATCTTTATATAGAGAATATTCATTTTCTGATTTTAAAGACTTCAGTTTTTCCAATCTTAGCACTAATGATTCTGCTGTATATATTTGAATCAGCATGTCGGAAATGCTCATCATGATTTCCTGCTCGGTGCTGTATTGCTTGTTAACAGCTTCATAAGCTTTTCCAAGAATCAGGATAACGGCTTTCTTCATGTTCTCCAGGTAGAAATGCATCCTTTCGAAATAATCAGTAATTGTTAATTGTTCATTGTTAATTGATAATTGATCATATATAGCTCTGGCTTTATTGAAAATTTCAGAACCGGATTTCTTAGCCATTTTTAGAAACATGTCAGAAGCAACAAGCCGGTTTATTTCGTTTGTTCCTTCAAATATCCTGTTGATGCGTGAATCACGATAATCTCGCTCTACAGCCATTTCGGCAGAGTAACCCATTCCGCCATGTATCTGGACACCTTCGTCAACAATAAAATCGAGAACTTCGGAGCAGAAAACTTTCAGTATAGCTGCTTCCATAGCATATTCGCCAAGTGCTTCAAGGTATGCCTGGCTTTTAGTCAAGCCTTTTGCAATACCCAGATTAATATAATCATCAACAATTTTGCTGATACGATAAACAGCCGTTTCAGAAGCAAATTGCAAAACAACCTGTTCTGCCAGCTTATGCTTGATAGCGCCAAAGTTTGAAATGAACGAGCCGAACTGCTTGCGTTCATTAGCATAATTTACAGAATGCAATATAGTGCGTTTTCCTGCGCCAATAGAATTTGCGCCAAGTTTTATACGTCCTATGTGCAGAATATACAATGCTATTCTGAAACCTTCTCCTCTTTTACCCAGCAGATTTTCGACAGGTACCTTGCAATCATTGAGAAATATCTGTACTGTTGATGAACCTTTGATTCCCATTTTCTTTTCTTCAGGAGAAAAAGTTACACCGGGAAAATCACGCTCAACTATAAATGCACTTAATATTTTATCATTGTCTATCTTCGCAAAAACAGTCAGCACCTCAGCAAAGCCTCCGTTTGTTATCCACATCTTCTGACCGTTGAGGATATAGTGTTTTCCGTCTTCCGATAGTACAGCCTTTGTTTTTCCTGAATTAGCATCTGAACCTGCATTAGGTTCTGTCAGGCAATATGCACCTGCAAATTCTCCTGATGCTAATTTGGGTAGGTATTTTTGTTTTTGTTCTTCTGAGCCGTAATACATTATTGGCAAAGTGCCGATTCCGGTGTGAGCGGAATAAGCAACTGAAAACGAAGCGCTGGCGCCGATAATATCAGCAGCAAGCATAGACGTTACAAATGATTGACCAAAACCGCCATATTCTTCAGGAATTGATATGCCGAGCAAACCCAGTTCACCTGCCTTGGATACAAGGGTTCTCATTAATCCGGGTTCCTGTTTCTCGATTTTATCAAAAATAGGATAAATTTCTTTATTTATGAACCCATCGCAAGTTTCGGCTATCATTTTCTGTTCCTCGTTAAATTCTTCCGGAATAAAAACATCTTCCGCTTTCGATTTGCTAATAAGGAACTCGCCGCCTTTTAATACATTTTTATTATTCATTTTTTATTTTTTTATCGGGGTGCAAAGATAAATATTTCATTTAATAAACAATTCCTAAGTTGTTAACAATTGATATATGTCAAACTTAATGAGTTAGATTAAATTATTAGATACATAATCGGTATTAATGTTTTTGTTTTTTGTATTTATCTTGATACTTGTGTTTATTTATAAAAACAGTGAACCAATAAACTAATACAACATTGAACCGTTATTGCTTATTTTTTATTAAACAATTTATTTGTTTCTTCAATAAAATTTAGGATTTCGTCTTTTCCTACTCCTGTTTCGTAAGAGGAACCAATCATCTGGGGTAATTCCTCCCAGTATTGCTTAAGATAATTTTTCCAGGTAGCTATGTTCTGACTAAGATGAAGCTTGGAAAGCTTGTCAGTTTTTGTGAAGACTATTGTAAATGGTAAATTGTTTTTTCCGAACCAATCTATAAGTTCTGTATCATGCTCTAAAAGTGTATGACGGCTATCAATTAAAACGAATGTATTCAGCAGGTTTTGTCGTTTTGAAAGATAATTGTGTACCATTACATCCCAATCAAGTCTTTCAGATTTTGGCATTTTAGCATAACCAATGCCGGGAAGATCGACAAGATACCATTCATCATTTATGATAAAATGATTTATAAGTCTAGTTTTACCCGGAGTGCCGGATGTTTTCGCAAGCTTCTTGCGATTTACCAAAAGATTAATCAGAGAGGATTTCCCAACATTAGACCGACCTATAAAAGCATATTCCGGTATGTTCAGCTTCGGGCATTTACTAAGTTCTTTGCTGCTAAGAACAAATTCAGCAGATTTTATTAGCATTTGGATTAGTTATAAGTTATATGTTGAAAGAAATTATTTTTTGTAAATGGTTCTATATTGAGAGAAAGACCTCGCAGGTTTTTAAAACCTGCGAGGTCTCAGCATTTATTACTGAATTTTATTGTAATTTGAAATATGTCGTTCGATTTTATAATCGTAAATTTTTTCAATATTCATAAGCATACCCGTTTCGTAAACATCACCGAATTCTTTATTTATAGCTGTTCCGAAAATACGCATGTCAGGCGATAGTTTCATGTATGCATTAACCAAAGGCGGTATGCTTTCATTTAGGTTATGTACATTTTTACTAAGTATTTTATAGTCCTCATCGTGATCATTTTTATTGAATATGCTTTCAAGAAGCTTAATATCTGTTGAATATTGCAGTGATTTAATAGGTCTTAGAAGATTATCATTGTCAGGGAAATATTTAAGGAGAAAGAAATAAATCATATCTCTTGCAAAGCTGTTGAAATGGGGATACATGGTTACCTTTCCGAAAAAATATTTAATGTCTGGATTATCAATTATGACAGCGCCTAATCCATCCCAGAGATTAGCAAGAGAAAACATGCCTTTGCGGCTATGCTGAACAGGCTGATAGAAGGGCTGAACAAACGACCTGCCAAGCTCTATAGTGTAAGGGAGATAATCATTTATAAAATTTTCTGAAAAATAAAACAATTCAGTTGTAGCAAGGTGAATTTTTCCATCAGGCTTAATAGCATCTTTGCATCTGATAAACCTGTATGAACCTACTATTTCCTTGTCTTTTGGATTCCATACTAAAAGCTGTTTATATTGCGGAGCCACTGTGTCAAATTCATCAATATCCATTTCTTTTCCTGTTCCGCCACCTGCGCTTCTGAAAGTTAATTCGCGCAGACGCCCGATTTCTTTCATTAAGTTTGGAGAGTTATCATAAGTAATAATGTAAATGTCATTATTACCATTATTTGTTTTTCTGACGAATTTATCCTTAGTGAGTTCTTTTTCTAAAAGTAACCTGTCTAAGGGGTCTATTATTGCCAGCATCTGTTTCATCGTTAGTGGAGAGTATTTAGTAGTGAGTAATTAGAAAAAATTAATCTTCAAATTTTTTAATATGCCAACTTTCATGCTCATAAACATACTTTTTTATTTTCTCAGCCCATTCATCTTTTGTGAATCTTTTATCAAATACCGTATATGAAATAGGTTTGCCAAAGACAATATTAATGTTTTTATCTTTTTGGTTATACATTTCATCAACAAGGTAAAGCATTTCAAAATTAACTTTAATGCCAAGCAGCTTGCGTAAATTGGCAAGATTATAAAAGAAATTTGAATTTCTGCCTTCAATATGGCAGGGGATGATATCCCGCTTATGCTTTATGGCTCTTGATATAAATGTCTTTTTCCATTGCAGGTCCATTATCCTGCCTGATTGTTTACGGGAGCAAAGCCCTGCCGGGAAAAAAAGAATAAGCTTATCTGACGCAAATGTATCGTCAATAATTTTAAGATTTTCCTGATTGCTTCCGAGTTTATTAATAGGAATAAAGAGAGGCCTTAGTCCGGGCAGATACATTAAAAAGTCATTTACCGGGAAAATTATATCATTCCTTGCCTTTCCGCAAGCACTCATCAATGCCATACCATCAATACCTCCAAGAGGATGGTTTGAAGCAACAATATATTTGCCCGCAGAAGGTATATTGTCTAATCCTTTTATATTAATAATTACCTTAAACTCATCAAGAATAGCATTGCAGAAATCTAATCCGAATTTATCCCTGTTACCGTAAATAGCTTTATTTAAGTCTTCCTGGTGAATAATCCTTTTCAGATAACTTACAATAAAGCCCGGTAATGCCTTTAAAAGCCTGGGGTTTTTATCTCTGATAATTTTTTCA